>JAQTXY010000310.1 GCA_028688535.1 Methanothrix sp.
ACGCTCAGCGCAGGCCGGCGCGCTAGGAGCAGCAGGGCGGCAGCCGCGGTTGTGGCCGCCTCTGCCGACGCAGTCGTCTTCTCGCCTAAAAGGTAGTCAAAACACTCGCCTCTACCCTGGGCAATGAGACCCTGGGTGCTGGTGTAGCCGTTCTTCACTCCCTCAGCCACGCGCTCGCGTGCGACTAATGAAGCATACCTGGGATGGGACTTGGGAATATCAGTCAAGATTGGCACCTCTTTGTGAGATTGTAGTAGTATGAACCTTGCCAAAGCCCTTGAGGGCCTCGGCCCCTGCTCCGCCAAAGGCGAAGACGGCATCACCCAGCATGATCATGCTGGCCATGCCGCCCGCCGACTCCACCGCCTCGATGGCCTGCAAGGCCCAATCGCTGGCCAGGCCGCAGGTCACTGTGAAGCGGCGGGAGAGCTGCAGGAAATTTGTGAATGTGGGCCTCTTCAATAGCTCCTTCAAGGCCGCCTCGCCCGCTGCGTTGACCGAGGCCATTACCCGTTCGTCGGAGAGAACCTGTTTGGTGGAGATGGGGCCTCGCACCACGTAGCTGATGGGCAGGGGAGGAACAGGTACGCGGTCGATTCTTCCTGTGCCAGGTGCGCCTGGCTCCAGTCGCACCACCAGGCCGCCGGCGTTCTGGGCGATAACGTCTCCTAGGCCGGTCCGGTTCGTGACCTCGGCCTCATGGGCTATGGCCGCTGCCTGATCCGCCGTCAGGCCCAGATCGAAGAATGAGTTAAGCGCGTAGGCGCAGCCCAAGGCACCTGCGCCGCTGGCTCCAAAGCCCGCCCCAAAGGGCATCTGTAGCTCTGTCTTCACCCGCACCGGCCCCTTGGCCAGTCTTTCCACCACGTGGCGAGAGACGGGAGCCTCGGAAAGGACACCATTGAGATAGATTTCCGTATCGTGAATCTGCGGAGCAGATTCAATGGTAGTAGCAGCCCCCAGGGAGAGACACAGGCCGCAGCCTACTGAGCCTGCCAGACGCGGCTCATCTCTGCGGTGAGCGGCAAAAAAACCAGTAATGTGGGAGGGCACAAAGGCCCGGGCGTATCTAATGCTGCCGCTCATAAGATCTCCACCAGGGCGTCCATAATCATCTCTGCAATCAGGCCCTTCTTGCCCTCCGCTACTTTACGAGAAACCAGGCGGTCTATTATGAGGACACGATTGTCATCCGTTCCCATGCCGCCCCGGGCGACGTCGTTGGCCACCACCAGGTCTAGCCCTGCGCCCTGCATGGACTTCTTTGCCCGGACTACGAGCTCTTCGTCTGTCACACCCGTCTCGGCTTTGAAACCCACAATCTTCAGATGGGGGTAGGCTTCACGCACCGTCTTGATGATCTTCTGGGTGGGCATAAGACGCAGCACCAGCTCCTGGCCGGACTTGATCTTCTCCGCCTGCGGGTCCAGGGTGTAGTCGGCCACGGCAGCAGCGCTGATCAGGGCATCGCAACCCTTCCCAACCTCGGCCAGCACAGCGTCCAGCATCTCCCTGGCGCTCTCGGCGTAGACCTGACGCACTGGGATATCCTGGATGAAGCGGTGCACAATAGTCACATCTGCCCCGCGCCGACGCGCCTCCAGGGCCAGCGCTACGCCCGTTTTTCCAGAGGCGCGGTTAGTGAGAATACGAATGGGATCTATGGTCTCGGCATTTGAGCCGCTGGTGATGACGATTCTTTTGCCTGCCAGGTCAGCCGGCCCCAGCAGCCTCTCCACCTCTCGCACCACTGCCAGGTTGTCGGCGATCTTTGCTTTGCCCTCCTCTAGGCGCGGGTCGATGAGGGTCACACCCATGGCTCGTAGAGTCTCCAGATTGCGCAGCACTGCTGGATGGCGGTACATGGCTTCATGCATGGCAGGAACGACGGCGACAGGCTTGCCGCTGCCCAAAGCTGTGGTGGCGAACGTCGTCACCGGTGTGTCGTCGATTCCGCAAGCCATCTTGCCTATGGTGTTAGCGGTAGCAGGGGCGATGAGCAACAGATCGGCTTTTCCGCCTACGCCGCAAAACTGCACGTGCTCCACCTGGCCGGTTATTTCCGTGATCACGTCATGGCCGGTGGCTTACTGCAGGGAGTAGGGGTGCAAGATCTGCTGCGAGGCGCTGCTTGCTACAGCATGCACCTCTGCGCCGCGCCTGATCAGATCGCGAATGAGATCCACCACCCGCACTGCGGCGATGCTGCCTGTAACTCCTATTACTATCGTCTTTTTGGAAAGCGTATCGCTTACTGAGCCTGTTATGTCGGAGGGCATGATGGTCCTGCAAGTCTATAGAGCTACTAAAAGATGGCTCTTTCCCCACCTGCCCGCTGGTCCCGGGCGCGCGGGCCTGGGCGGGGGAAGCACAAACCTTATTTAACAATTCAATTGAGGGACTATGCCGTGCCGGGGTGGCCTAGCTGGTTAGGGCGCGAGACTCATAGGGTAATACGATTAACGCGCGCTTCCTGAGGTATCTCGAAGTCGCGGGCTCGAATCCCGCCCCCGGCACCTACTTAATAGTAATCGCTGATTAATATATAGTCTAGTTTATTTCTCATGCAGTAACATTGTTCAAACCCGATAAGTATCATTAGTTTAACCCTCCCTTCATTCACAAGCCGACAAATAAGGATGAAAAACGCGGCTTTGCGCCTCAGAGTAAGATCGAATCCAGTTGAATTTCGCGCGAAGAACAATCAGCCGTTTACAAAGGCATATTCTCTTCTCGCAATAATAGCTTTGATTGGTCCCAGCGGTATTACGGTCTTATCTGATGATAGCCATGAGCCTTGAAGATGTTGCCATTAATAGTGGTCAAAAGCATCTGATTTAATTTATTAAAAATCGTTTAAGAAATGAATTCCATTTGATTAATAGATTTGCTGATTTTTTAAGATAATGTGATTTTCTATCTAACAAGACGACCTGGAGTTCATTGAATAATCGCAGTTTATCAATTTTCGATATTCGATCTTGCACCACATCGTGGAGAATTTTAAATAGTATTAGGTATCAGTGCTTGTCTATGAGAACCTTAATGAAGAAAAAGCGAGATCTAAGTTATATGGCATATGAGGGAATATGATATATGCCTATAAAGCACTTTAGAAAAAACATATGTGCACTACGTTCCGCCTCATTTGATCCACCAATTGTCGGCCTAGAAAAACCTATAAATAGAACAACTACACTACCTGTTTGCGGGTCACCTCTCAAAGTGCAAGAAAGTTCCACTTTGATGATTGAGGTTAACAAAAATAATAGGAAGAGAAATATGCCCAGTGAATTATCTCATATGGTTGATACATTGATATCAATATTCGTTGGCACTATAGGATATATAGGGACACAACTCAGCGGGCATGTAACGACACCAGTACAACTTTCGCAAATAGGGCTCATAATATCCTATACTGTTATGGCCGCGAGCATAATAGGATGTTTTTTAAGTATCATGGCTCTCCGAGAGAATAAGTAAGATCATAAAAT
>JAQTXY010000311.1 GCA_028688535.1 Methanothrix sp.
CTTTAAGAATTCACCCGATTCCGGAGTCTTGCTGACCTGATCGCCCTTGATCAGATAGCAGTCGGCAGCCACAAGCCCGCCCTTCCAGACAGAGGAATAGCTCACGGCAAACTGGGCCGCCTCTTCTAGAGTGCTCTTTGGGACGATCTCGCCCTCGGTCTTGATAATGGTGAGTGGCGCTCCAGGAGCGTCAGTATGAAGAACAAGGTCGCGCCTTTCCATATATTTGGCGTAGATTTCCTCATTGGTATCCGCATCCCTTCCTCCCAGCACCATAAATCCGTCTGAGGAGAAAAACCAGCGAAACCTCTCATACCATTTGGGCTTGCGCCTCCTGTAGAAGGAAACTGGCCGGGTCTTCTTTGGAGCCGCAGCCTTTCCTGCCCGAAGCTGCTTCGTGATGACTAAAGCTTCTTTTGCGCCGCTTCCCTTTCGAGCCATCTCCTTGGCCTTCTCGTAGTACCTTTGCGCATTCTGGGGAACAGAAAGACCGGCATGCAGCTCTAGTTCCTCGCCCTCCAAAAGAACACGCATCTCGCCCTGCCCGTCCAGAGATAGGATGGTCTTGGCCTGAGGCAGGCCGGAGCCGCTGATCCTCTCCCAGATCTGATTGTAAGAAAAACCCTTGGCTTTGGCATCTGAAACCACGCGCAAGATCTGCTCGACGCTGCCGTAAATCTGGTAGACCAGCTCGCCTTTGGCAATGAATGCCTTCTCCTGGGCTTCGAACTCCTCAATAGCCTTTTGCTGCACCTCGATGCGGCGATCCAGGGGATTTTTCTTCCTCTCTTCATCTCCCTCTTTTTCCACGAAGAACGCATCAATGGCCTCACTGAAGGTAGCAAAGCGCTTTTTCTCCAGGCCCTCGTAAATCTTGAGAGGCCGGGAGAGGACATCCACCGGCTCGCCGTTATCAAGAACTATATGCGGATCGAGAGTGTCATTCAAGAAGACCTCTCTCAAAGCCTGATGGACTCGCTCTATCTCTTGCGATGACAGATCCGCAGCAGGCTTATTTTTATCCACTCCTGCCACCAGGCAGACCTCCTCGCCGTAGGTTCCGCCCATGTTCAGTCCTCGAACGATGGATCGAACCAGATCCTGACCGGCGCTGGCGAGCCATGCAGAAAGTTCTTCCAAGGTGATGGTTCTGGGATCGAGCTGGCCAGGATGGTAGAGGTACTTCTCGCCCGCTGCCATTTTGCTGCCCCGGTAGACCATCTTCTTGAGCATAGAGAGGATCTGCCGGTTCTCATCGAGCAGAATGATGCTGCCTTTGGGAAACAGCTCAATAACAAGATAATGGCGAGAGCCGCTGCGCTCTACTGCAATCTCCAGAACCCTGTCCAGGTCGTGTTGCAAAATCTCGACAATCCTGCCCCCGGAAATGCGGTTCCTGAGCATGGTGGGAAATTGAGGAGGGGTTTTGGATGCGGGCCGCTGCCCTTTGGTGATATTGACCCTTTTGCCGGCCACGAGGAGCAGATCCAGCCTGCCTTCCGCAGGAGAGGCAACCGAGAGCCAGATCTTATCCGAGGACTGCTGGTAGGCCTTGCCCATAAAGCCGCCCAGGATTCTGTCGGATAGCTCCGCAGCCATGGCGGCGACGTCCACATTACTCATCGCCTTCTTCATAAGAGAAGCCTCCGAGATCAATCGATAAATAGTTGCGGATGGCTTGGGGGAGATCAGGTGCGAAGTATGTCTGAGGATACAGGCGAGGATAACGGGCAGCATTTTCTGGTGGATCTGATGCTCATGCGCCTGGGCAGGTGGCTGAGGCTACTGGGACAGGATGTGGCCAATCCCCAGGACGCAAGCGACGATCGGCTCCTGCTTCAAGCTAGGAATGAGTGCAGGACCATTATTACCAGGGACAAGGAACTCCTCCAGGCTGCTGCCGGCGCGGGCATTTCGTGCCTGCTCATCAGGTCTTCGAAAATATCCGATCAGCTCCAGGAGATGGCGAAAGCAGGTGTGCCACTGTGGCTAGACCCACGAAGGTGCACAATATGCAACGGTCCACTTCAAGAGACGAAAACATCCGGGATGAAGAAGTGGCAGTGCAGCGTCTGCAAGAAGTTCTACTGGGAGGGAGGCCACTGGCAGAAGATGGAGAGTATGCTGCAAGCTATCCGCTCCCAAAGAGAAGAAAATGCCTTGCCTTCTCACTGCAGAAGGTAGAGCGAGACTACTATAAGGGAATTTCCAAAGGGATTGCTGCGCCGAGAGATCAAACTCAAAAAAGCCACCTCTTAGAGGCCCTATGCTTCACCAGGACCCTGCCCCTCGTCTTCAGGTAATCGGCTATTTGCGACTTTGCCGCTCCCACAGACCAGACGTGATTGCCGTTCAGGCAGAACTGGGGTTGATACTGATATTGACTGCCCGGCACAATAAACGGATCAGCGGGCGTCAGCTCCGATGGAACGGCATCCAGGGTAGACTCCAGCAGGCACCAGCGGCCCGACTCATTCTGGTAGACCACCCAGGCATGGCCGTAAGATCCATCCGGTGTGTAGACGGACCCTAAAACGACGCGCACGCAGTGCTCGGAGATGCCGCTGGCCAGAAGAAGAGTGGCCAGCAGAAAGGACGAGTCCTCACAGTCGCCTTTGCGCAGGACGAGCGTCTCCTCGGGAAAGAGCCAGAAATCCTCCAGGCCGAAGGAGCTCTTGTCGGTAACATATTGAACAGAAGCTGCCACATAATTCCAGATCTTCCAGGCGCGCAGGTCAAAGGTGCCTGCCTCGCGAACCGTTGGAAGACCGATATTCTGCAAGGCCCTCAGGATTACCTCGCTATTCGTTGAGGAGAGCCAGGCGCGAATGTCGGTAGGGATGTAGAGGCCCGAGTTAGCGATGACTGCTCTCTTGTCCCACATTACCGTATCTCTGAGAATTGCATCCCCAGCCCAATTAAAGATTGTAGCCATCCGGAAACCACCCCAAATCAAATATAATAATTTTAGCAAGTTATATTTAAAATTTTGCATCCTGTGGTTAACGCTATATTATTGCAGAGCAATTTTGACTGCATGGCCCGAGATCTGAATGAGAGGGACCTGCAGATTCTAGTGACGCTGGTTCCGGAGCTGGAAGCGCTGGCAAAGAAGGGAATTGAGATCGAGTACATGAACATCCTGCCACCCGTGGCCAATCACCACTCCCGCAGCGTGCAGGAGTTCGAGCAGCGCCTCAAGAAGCTCCCTGACGAGGACATGCGCTACCTGGCCGACCTGGTCCTTGACGGCACAGAGAACACCGGCTGCCTGCGTCCTGATTTTGCCGAGGCCTTCTTTGTCATCGCCGGGCAAAGGCTTGGCGAGAGCGTGGCTGAACGACTGCAGGAAGCATACGAGGAGGGCGGAGAGTGCGGGGGATGAAAAGATCTGCAAAATGCAGCCGGAGGGTTCGGCAAAATCCTGGTCGGACAACCACTAGCATGAGAGGGACCGCCGGAGTGCGCGCATGATCGCGCTCGGGGCATATGAAGG
>JAQTXY010000312.1 GCA_028688535.1 Methanothrix sp.
CCGGGGTCGTGCGCCTGCGGGCCATGGCTGAAGACAATGCCCTGCTCTATCCGGTCATCGCCGTAAATGATGCCGAGACCAAGATGATGTTCGATAACCGCTATGGCACCGGTCAGAGCACTCTGCACGGCATCATGCAAGCCACCAACTTTCTCTTCGCAGGCAAGACGGTAGTCGTGGCCGGATATGGCTGGTGCGGCCGGGGATTTGCCATGCGCGCCCGCGGCCTGGGAGCAAATGTAATCGTAGTCGAGGTCGAGCCGAGAAAAGCCCTGGAGGCAGCCATGGACGGCTACAGGGTTATGCCCATGCACAAGGCTGCGCCACTGGGTGATCTCTTTGTCACACTTACCGGCGACATAAACGTGATTCGAGCAGAGCACTTCTCCCAGATGAAGGACCAAGCGGTTCTGGCCAACAGCGGCCACTTCAATGTGGAGATAGACATCCCAGCTCTGGAGAAGATGACAGCGGAAAAAACAGAGGTGCAAAACAATGTCAGCGAGTACAAACTCGCCGATGGGCGCAGGCTCTATCTCTTAGCAGAAGGCAGGCTGATCAATCTAGCTGCTGCCTACGGCCACCCTCCAGAGGTCATGGACATGTCCTTTGCCAACCAGGCATTGGCTGTGCGCTACATAGTGGAGCACGGTCGAAGCCTGGAGAAAAAGGTCTATGCAGTTCCCGTGGAGATCGATCGCAGGGTAGCAGAGCTCAAACTGGCCTCCATGGGCCTGGAGACGGAAAAGCTTACTGCTGAGCAGGACAAGTATCTGCATAGCTGGCAAATGGGAACTTGAAGGATAAGATTAGGATTAGGGGGTGTCTTGGCCTTGGATCTAAAAAGAGGTAACCTGGAAGCATATCTGCAGAGCCTTTACGGGCGGGATTTATCGCTCCTCTGCACTCGCAAGATGGGTGAGACCATAGCTACCACTGAGGATGTGAAAGGATTCGGATACGGATCGCCTCTGCTGGTGGAGTACGAGATAAAAGGAAAGAAAGGATCTGCCGTGCTCTCTTCCATGCGCGTGCAGCATGGCTTTGGCCACGACCACTTCTCAGACCGGGCAGGGATTATGATCTGGCAGAATTCAACCTTTGCCAGCCTCCCCAAACACGTCCCGTCTCTTGATGTGGGCTACTTCACGGAAAAAGGCAAGCTGGTCTCTGCTGGTGACGCTCGCGAATACTTCCTGCTCATGGAGAAGATTGAGGGAAAAGAGTACTTCTTTGACCTGGAGCGAGTGAAAGAGCAGGGCGCGACCGACCTCGACTTTGAGCGGGTCATAGCTCTCTCCAATTACCTGGCCGAGATTCACGCCGTCAAGAATGACTGCCCCCCCCTCTATCAGCGCAAGATCCGGGAGACGGTGGGAAGCGGAGAGTGTATCTTTGGCATTCTGGACGACTACCCGGACAATCCTAGCTTCCTGGATCCGGATGAACTGCAAGAAATCGAGAAGATCTGCGTAGAGTGGCGTTGGATGCTGCAAAGGAAAGCCAGCCGGCTCTGCCAGGTGCATGGCGACTTCCACCCCTGGAATATAATGTTTCGGGAGGGCACGGACTTCTCAGTGCTGGACAGAAGCCGGGGAGAGTGGGGCGAAGCTGCGGATGATATCACCGCTCTGGCCATGAACTACATATTCTATTCGGTGCAAAAGAGCTTGCGCCTGACTGGAGACCTAAGAGACCTCTTCGAGCTGTTCTTCGAAAACTACCTGGAAAAGACGGGCGACGAAGAGCTGTTAGAAGTCATCGCGCCATTCTTTGCTTTCCGGGCAGTGGTTGTGGCCAGCCCAACATGGTATCCGCTGCTCTCCGATGATGTGAGAAGAGCGCTCTTCAATTTCCTGGAGAACGTCCTGGGCTCCAAGAAGTTCAATTACAGGGATGTGAACAGCTACCTGGACTAAAGGATGAAGACCTATGCCTTTGAGCTGTCCGGGGAGCATGAAACCCTGCCAAGAAGCGAGGCTCTCGCCCTGGTGGAGATCAACTCCACCCGTTTTTCCCAGGTCGCTTTTCTGGACCAGTGCCTGATAGTTGAGGCGGAAGACCTCGATGTTCAAATGGTGGCCAGCCGTCTGGCCATGACCCATCGCATCATTGAGGTGCTGGCCATCTGCGACGCGAACCTTGAGGCACTTGGGAGGGCTGTAAGCCAACTGGCTCTGCCTCGCCAGAGATATCTGGTCAGAGCCCGGCGCATCAAGGATGCTGCACCTGCGGCTGATGCCGTTGAGCGCGAGGTGGGGCGTATCCTTTTTCAGAGAGGCTACAAAGCGGACCTTAAAAGGCCGGAGATGGTGCTGCGAATCATCATTACATCTGCAAGAATCGTATTGGGGCGCGAGGCTGCCAGATGTGATAGAAGCTCCTTTGAGGCACGCCGGCCTCACCTCAAGCCCTTTTTCCATCCCGGCGTGCTTATGCCGCGCATGGCCCGCTCGCTGATCAATCTCACCCAGGCTCATGCAGGCGAGATGCTGCTCGATCCCTTTGCCGGAACCTGCGGCATCCTGATTGAAGCCTGCCTGATCGGCATACAGGGGCTGGGTATAGAGGTTCAGGCCCGTCTGGTCAAGGGTGCTTTATGCAATTTGCATACGCTTGACTGCTCTCTTTTATTGGGGGATGCGAAGTGCTTGCCGTTGCAGGACTCATCCATCGATGCTGCTGTTCTGGACATACCCTACGGAAGGTCTGCCAAGATTCTGGCAAAGTCAAAAGATTCCCTCTTGCAGGAGAGTCTGAGGGAACTCTTCCGGGTAATCAAACCTGGCCGTCGCATGGTAATCGTGGCGGACAGCTCGCTTGATGCCGTGCTCGCGAATGCCGGCTTCGAAATAATGCAAAAACATATAGACCGCGTGCATGGAAGCCTTACAAGGCAAATATTCCTCTGTCGCAGATGATGGTAAAATGGGGAATGGAAAAGAGGTTTCTTTAGGCCTCTGCCGCCTCGTAGTCGGTATCGATGGTGTCCTGTAGGCCATCCTCGGTATGGGCTGTTACCATGCGCTCGGATACATCCTGATCAGAGAGTATTTCCAAGAAACGCTTTGTGTATCCATCCCTCTCCGACGCTTTTTGGCTATCAAAGATATTCCTGTACTCAGATATGGTAGAGGGAGCTACCCTCAGAATTCCAGCCATTTCTTTGACGGATTTGCTGGCCTGCGTTAGACGGAGAAATTCATCCTTATCGAAAGGAGGCTTCAAATCAGTCTCCCGGAATAAGTGGAGCTTGATTCGGGCTCTGCTGACGGTTTTGTTGAGGGCTCGATCGCCCAATTGCTCTGCGATCTCAGTATCGCTTAGTCTCTTGTAAAACAACCTGACAACTGATGATAACTGCTCAGCAGTCAGCTTTGTCTGGATGCCGTATTGTTTTATCATCTCCTGGACCACACTCAATAAAGCGCGTTCAATCTCGCCGCTTCCCCGGAGACTACCATGACGGGTGGCCTGCTTCTCCA
>JAQTXY010000313.1 GCA_028688535.1 Methanothrix sp.
CAACGGTCGCATCGCTGACCGGAATGAACTCGATAGTCTTAACCCTCGGTTTTGGTCCCCAGAAGTCATCATTGGCCACGAACTTGTAAGTGCCGTGCTCCTTGCTGTACTCGGCAAGCTTATAGGGTCCGGTGCCGACGACAGCATCTGGAGAGTCGAACTTGTTGGGATCGGATACATCCTTCCATATGTGCTCAGGAATTATCCGGACAGATGATATCTCGTCGAGGAATGGTGCGATTGGTTGAGCAAGTGTGAACTTGATGGTATGATCATCAATCACGTCTATCTTCGAGACAGAGGACAGATCGTAAGCAGACGCAGGAGAATGTTCTTTTTCATAATCTATTGTGAACTTGACATCGTTTGAGGTGAAGTCCTCTCCATCCTGCCATTTTACATTATTTCTCAGATGGAAGGTGTATTCTTTGGCGTCAGGGCTGATCTCCCAGCTTTCGGCCAGCCAGGGCACGAGGCCCTGATCATCCTTCTCAATCAAGCTATCGAAGATCAGGTTCATCTTGTAGATACCTGGACCCCTGGGATAGTGCATGAAAGGCGTAGGGTACCCCGAATCGCCGCCGCTTAAATGAATGGTGTCCACGACCTGCGGGGACGATGATTGTGCTCCCTGTGACTGGGCCAGACATCCCGCGCAGATTAATGCGATGCATGAAATGGCCAGAGCCACCCCAATTGCAATTTTGCTTCCTAATGGCGAACTTCTCGTATGCATCTAATCATTTCCTGCCCCTTAATTTCATATTTATTCCAGTTTAGTGACTCACATTCACTTATGATAATGTTTTTTAGTATGATGAAATACTAATATTATCAAATAGATTCTTGATAGTTATTAACTTTTCTGTGTTTAATCTAATCATTTACTAATACTGGTGATAATTGATAATGAGATGATAGCTTCAGCCCAGGAGGATTGTGATACAGATCATGTGGAAAAAATTAGTAATAATCAAAAGGATATAAATAATACCTATAAAGCATAAATGTACAATTTAATATGAGGATATCAATATGTATACAAAAAAATTATGCATATATTGCGCTTTATCGTTACTGATTCTATTTGCATTCGGGACGTCTTTCTGCGCCATGGCTCAGATGGGTACCGAAAATGCAGAAAATCCAGCCAATATCACACAGACCGACGCCAATGGCACCTTCAGTTTCAACAATCTCTCACCGGGCGTCTATAATCTGACTGCTCACAGACTGATACTCGGCGCCATGCATTACATGGGTAAAGTCAGTGTCACCGTTCCTGGAAATGAGAGCAATACGACTATTAAGGTATCACGGGCGGATGATGCTCAATTTGCCGCTTTCAAGAATGCCTCGGTCAATCTGACGCCTGGAAATCAGAGCATTACGGGACTGGTTCTGGGGGCCAACCGGCCTGGAGCAGAACCCAAAGAGATTCCCTACGAGGATACGCTAGTGAAGATCACGGCTGCTGAATAGAGAAGGAAGACCCGATATGTCATTGCTATCAAGATGCAGTAAGACTCTGCTGGCATTCATCCTTCTCCTCTCTTCGGCCACAGCACTGCAGAATGTGCCCGGAGACATTGACGGTAACATGATAGTATCTGATGATGAGATTGCCAGAGCGCAGGATGATTTCGCCAAGGGGAGCATCACGGAGCAGAACCTGACTGAGATCAAGCATATCCACGATGCTTACCCCATAACGGTAATCGATACTCATGGAAGAAATGTTACCATCTACAAGCCCATCAAGACGGTGGTCTGTGATGTCTCCCATCATCTGGAAACGCTTCGCACATTGGGGGTTCCGGCGAACATGATCATCGGCGGTCCGGAGAACATAGATATCTATTCCATCTTTCCCGAGTGCAATAACCTCACCCCTGTGGGAAGCTTTTACGAGCCGAATGTTGAGATGATGATCCAGCTGCATCCCGATCTCATTCTGGTTCATCCTGGAACGGGCAGCGGGACCTTTGGGGCATTTCTTGGTCCGCTCATGGAGCAGCTGGAGGGCGCAGGATTGACGGTGGCCTGCTTTGCCTGCAGCCGCCCAGAGATCTATACTGATGAGGTGGAAAAGCTGGGAAGGCTCTTCGAGCATCAGGAAGATGCCGGCAGGTTCATCTCCTTTTATAACGGCGTCCTGAGCTTCGTCGAAGAAAAGGTCAAAGACCTGCCTGAGGCAGAGAGGCCCCTCGTCTACAGCGAGAACCGTCCTTATAGAGCATCTAATCTAGACATCCTTCCCATCCAGACAGCTGGCGGCAGAAGCCTCTATGAGGGCAAGGGCGAGGTCCAGGAGGTAAATCCCGAGGATGTAGTGGCATTCAATCCCGATGTGATCATCCGCATCATGGGCGATGAGGATTACGATCGCAGGAACGCAGATGATACCGGCAAGATGGAAGAGGTCAGAAAGGAGATCATGGACCGGCCGGAGCTGCAGAACACAACTGCCGTAAAACTGGGCAATGTCCATCTCATCGCTTCGCCTCTCTGGACCTACATGCCTTTCAGCGGCTGCAGGCACTTCATCGGTGTGGCCTATCTCGCCAAATGGCTTCATCCGGATCTGTTTTCCGACCTCGATCCAAAGGCCATTCACCAGAGGTATCTGACTGAGTTTCAGGGCCTCGACTATGACCTGAATAAGCGAGGAATGCTCGTCTATCCCCAGTCCTGAGGAGTGGAAAAACGAAAATGTTAGTTACTTTTATTTCCACTGTCCCGTCCTCGGCCTTGGTCGAAGCAGCCCTGGAGCTGAAAGAGCAGTTCGATCTGCCTTTGGAGCTGAAGGTTTACTATCCCAGGCAAATCGATGAAGAGAAGGTAGACGAAGGGTCGGTCGAAAAGGATCTGCGCACCTCTGATGCCGTATTTCTGGATATCCGGGGATCTGGGCGAAGCATCGATCTGGTCTACCAGTCTCTGAAGGATGAGCGCAATATCGTGATCAACCTGATGGCACCTGTGGGGAAGATGATGGAGATCACCCGGCTCGGCTCCTTCGCAGGTCGCAGTCTGGCCGGAAAGATCGGGCGCGATGAGGCTCGGGATCCAGAAGAGGTCTGGAAGAAGATCTCCCTAGCTGAGAGCCTGGTGCAAACGGCAGGACGGCTGATTCCTCTGGGGCCGGTGAAGGACGCAGGCAACTACGTGCGTTTGGCCAGATACTGGAGGTATGGCGGAAAGGAAAACTACCGCAATCTGTTGATGCTGCTGCTCAGAGATTACCTGAAATGTGATCTGCCACAGGCAAAGGAGCCTGCGGCTTTTCCCGAGTACGGTATCTATCATCCCGACCTCGGCTTCTTCCATGACCGGAATGAATTCCTCTCTGCCTCAGGCTACGACCCGGCCCGTCCAACGGTGGGAGTGCTCTTTTACAGCAATATGCACTTTGAGCAGTGCCAGCCGGTGCTGAGATCTCTGCAAAGGGAGCTAT
>JAQTXY010000314.1 GCA_028688535.1 Methanothrix sp.
CCTTGCGGGACATTCTCGATCCTGAGGTGGGCATAGATATCGTGGACCTGGGACTGATCAAAGATATAATCATTCGTAGCGAGGATACTGTGGAGGTGAACATGGTGCTGACCTCCCAGGTTTGCCCTATGGTCAGCCATCTCACAGAACAGGTAAAAAGGCGGGTGAAAGGCCTCAACGGCATCCGACAGGTTGAGATTAGGGTCTTGGATGAGCCCTGGAACTGGGATTACTTCGTCAAGCAGCAGAAGGCGAGGGTTTAGATATGGCTGAATTAACTAAAATTTTGCCGGGTTACAATTGCGGTGAATGCGGTCATCGGCAATGCAAAGATTATGCTGAAGAGATTTCTATAAAAAGAGATTTCAGCAAATGCCCTCACCTTGAGCTGGAGAGATTTATTGATACCAAGGCAGAGATCCGAGAGTATCTCTCAACCCATATCGTTGTTGAGGAAAAGGTCGAAGATTTCCCGCTTTCTTGCCAGGGATGCGGGGAGGGAATCACAGGGCTGAAAAGTGATCGAAAAGCCGATTTTAGCCTGGGCCCCATTCCAGGAGAGCCATCTTGCCGGGAAGATCTATATCCTTTCGGCAGGACCGCGGACATTATGCCCGGAGATGTTCTTAGGTACAGGGCCCTGGGATGTCCTGTGATACATTTTGCCAGGGTAATGAGATACAACCAGGGCATAGCCACAGTCCATCTGGCTGGCCCACACCAACTCCTCAGCGATGAGTTTCATTATAAAGATGTGGGCATCTGCATGGTTACAAGCTTCGAAGGATCTGTCAATCATGGCCGGATTCCTGATGTGGGCGAAACGGTTAAGTTCCTTCCCAGCCACTGTCGCATGCAGCAGGTTCATTCAGGAGTTATAGTTCTCTCAGAAGGCAACAAACTGAGAATAGAGGGAATTGACCTGAAAGTATGGCGGTAATGCCCGTATCTTTGATTATTCCCCTATTTTTTTTTGACAGGGAGTTCTAAAGGTCCCTGCCAATTAATCGATGCCCATGTTACAGATTTTCATTTTTCTGCTCTCTGCCGGTAATCTTCTATCGCAAGGTGAAGCGCATCAGCTGCAAGATTCGAGCAATGCATTTTTTGGGGCGGCAATCCCCCTAGCGTATCTGCCACATCCTTTCTTGTAATCTTCACAGCCTCATCAAGTGTCTTTCCTTTAGCCATCTCTGTTGTCATGCTACTGGTGGCAATCGCTGCAGTGCAGCCAAAGGTCCGAAAAGTAATTTCGTCTATCTTCTCCTCTTTCACCTTTATGAACATCTCCATGAGATCACCACAAACTGGATTGCCAACTTTGCCGTAACCATCTGGATTCTCCAGAGCGCCCACATTGCGAGGATTCATGAAGTGATCCAGCACCTTTTTGCTATATCCTATCTCTGACATATTTTATTTACCTCTAGATTATGATTCGAATTAGATAGAACTTTACCTCGGACCGAGCGCGGACATTTTCCGAAGCCTGATAACGGACTGCTCTATAGCCTGACCAGCTAAATCTACATCATCCAATGTATTGCTTTGTCCAAGAGTTATGCGCAAGGAGCCATGAGAATACTCAGGCTGAAGGCCAATAGCCGTCAGAACATGACTGGCCGAAAGCTTCTTTGATGAGCAGGCGGAACCTGTGGAGGCAGCTATCCCCAAGGCATCCAGGTAGAGAAGCAGCGATTCTCCTTCGATGTACTTGAATCCAAAGTTGAGATTATTGGGAAGTCTTTTGGTAGGATGCCCATTTAGCCAGGACTCTTCGATTCTGTTGAGGACAAAGTCCTTCAGATGATCTCGCAGAGCTGTAAGCCTTTTCGATTCGTCGAGCATTGTATTTCTTGCCAGCTCAGCCGCTCTGCCCAGGCCTACGATCCCAGGTATATTTTCAGTTCCTGATCGCAAGCCATTTTCATGGCCACCTCCTTGCTGGATGCTCTCTATCTTCACGCCTTTGCGAACAAAGAGAACACCAATACCCTTTGGACCATAGAGCTTGTGTCCGGATATGGAAAGGGCATCAACGCCAATGGATTTGACGTCTACTGGTATCTTGCCTACGGTCTGAACGGCGTCTGAATGGAAATTGATATTTCGTTCTTTGGCAATTCCTCCAATCTCATTCAGGGGCTGGATAGTTCCAATTTCGTTGTTCGCATGCATGATGGAAATCAGAATAGTATCCTTGCGAATAGCCGACTCCAAAGTGGTCAGCTCCACAAGCCCTTCTTTGGTGACGGGAAGATAGGTCACCTCAAAACCCTGTTTAGCCAAGACCTTACATACTTCCAGTATTGCCGGATGCTCAATAGATGATGTTATTATGTGATTTCCTTTCTTCCTGTTTCTCCTGGCAATCCCCTTCAAAGCCAGATTATCAGACTCTGTGCCGCCACTGGTAAAAAATATCTCGGATGGTTCGGCATTGATAAGACGTGCAATTTTGATTCTAGCATCTTCAAGTGCCTCCTTTGCTTCTCTGCCAAAGCTATGCAGACTGGATGCATTTCCATAATAATCCGTAAAATAGGGAATCATTGCTTCAAGCACTTCCGGGGCAAGCGGTGTGGTTGCGGCATGATCCATATAGATGCGTTTCATGGAATTCATCTTAACAATTGTTATATCATAAATGCCTTTGTAAAGCGGCAAAAAACAGAATCATAAGATCAATCAATCCAAGCCGCCTTCTCACAAATAAAACATATATACCCAAAGACCTCATTAACAATTGTGAATCTGATAAGAGGAACAATGGATGGGAAGGATAAGCTTGACGAAATTAAAGCAAAAATCGCTGAAAAAGGCAAAATCCTTGTGGCCTATTCGGGAGGAGTTGACAGCAGCCTCTTGGCTAAAATCAGCCGCGATACTCTGGGAGAGAATGCACTATGCATCATCCTGGATTCGGAGACTCTGCCCAGGAGTGAGCTAAAGTACGCAGAGGATTTGGCAAGATCTCTGGGCCTGAAATATGAGGTAGCGAAATGTTCGTCCCCGGAAGATGATGAATTTCTGAAAAATCCTCATAATAGGTGCTATTACTGCAAAAAGTCATCCTTCAAAACTCTCAAGTCCATGGCCAAAGATAGGGGAATAGAATGCATAGCGGATGGAATCAATCTTTCTGATTATGATGATTACAGGCCGGGTATAGCGGCCTGCGATGAATTGGGAATCTGGCATCCATTCGCGGATGCCGGCATATCCAAGGAAGATATTCGAGATATAGCCCTAAACATGGGATTGTCTTTCTGGAACAAGCCCTCCTCTGCCTGCCTTTCCTCCAGAATACCCTATGGAGAGAGAATTACGGTTGAGAACCTGAAGATGGTGGAATTGGCCGAGGATTTTCTGAAAAGCCTCGGCTTTGGACAGATCAGGGTGAGAGCTCATGGAAGGCTTGCAGGGATTGAACTGCCCGGCAGTGATATGGAAA
>JAQTXY010000315.1 GCA_028688535.1 Methanothrix sp.
TTGCAGAAGATAATGCCAATGATGCTCTTGAACTACTAAGTAAAAATTATGAGCTTCATGCACCAGATCTTCTCTTTTTAGAGGTAGATAGCGTCCTATGCAAGTTGATTCGCAGAGGTATCTTATCAGAGGATGAAGGATTTGATATCCATGATAAAATACTCCTATTTCCTATCCGATCGTATCCATCTCTGAATTATCGAGAGGAAGCATTTCATCTAGCAATCGAGACTAAACGCAGTATCTACGATTGCCTTTACCTGGCTCTGGCTGAGGCCTTGGATGGTCGCATGGTCACTGCCGACGGCAAGTTCTTCCAGGCCCTTAGCAATAGTCCCATGGTCGATCGAATGCTCTGGGTGGGAGATTTGAAACATACCTAAAAAGCACTCATATCCGGAAAACTATATATTCTAGATCAGCTTAGCGCATGGCCCGTGCATAACCCAGAGATAAATACGGAGACGATAATCACCATCCTAGGTTTTTTAGGAGCTATCCTGCTCCTCCTGGACGTCGTGATAATCAGATGATTTTTAAATTTTCTAGGAAAATATATTCAAGGAATCTTTAATCATTTCATACTTAATATAATGAGGTGGGAGAGGTTCAGGAAGGAGGTATAGGACCTGAACTCTCCTAATTTTGGCAGAACACTTATCAACATTATTGTTGATGACAATTCTCTTCTCCAATATGCTTTCCACCTTCATTGGATTTAACACTTTCGGTATTTTAACTAAGTAAATGAAAAAATGCCAAAATTTTTTGCTACTGCCGGTCATTTTAGGATGGGCGAAGATTAGAAGTAGCGGCGATGCCCATCCGTAATTGTATCCATAATTAAAAGGAGGCGAATAGGCCATTGCAGAGCAAAAAAACCCATCTCAATTCAGAATATGAAAAGGCCTTGATCGTATACGAGAAGATGCTGGCCTTGGAGATGGACCAGGTGCAGCGCGCCAATATGCAAAAAAGAATAGGCGACAATTGCCTGGAGATTATCAGGCAAAAAAATGATATGTCACGTTGCGAGCGCGCCATCGCCGCCTATGAAGAAGCTCTGCAAGTATTTACACCAAAGAGCCATCCAATTCCTCGTGCTAAAGTTATGAGCGGCCTGGGCTCTGCCTATGCTGCATTGGCTGATTATAAAAATCGAGCCAAAAACCTCAAGCAGGCCGCTATTTACTGGGAAGAATCCCTGCACTCTTTTTCTCAAACTGCTACTACTGATGAATATGCCTCTCTTCAAAATGAGCTCTGCAGTGCCTATCGAAAGCTGGCGGAGCTGGAAAGCCGACAGGAAAACGGCAAAAAGGCAGTAGAAGCCTGCAAAGCTGCACTACGCATCTATAACCCAAAAGACAGCCCCCTGCAATTTGCAGCAGTCATGGCCAACCTGGGCAGCAGCTATCTTACCCTGGCCCAGTCTGCAAATTCACATGATCATGCAAAATTCTGCCAAGAAGCCATTCTAGCTTACCAGGAAGCCATCCAGGTATATTCTCTGGAGCGAAGCCCCATGCAAAACGCAGCTATGAAGAACAATCTGGCTATTGCCTATCTCTCCCTCTCCGAGTCCGAAGATAAAGCAGGAAACTGCCGGCTGGCTCTTGCTGCTTGCCGGGATGCCCTGATCTACAGAACAGAGAAAGAGCATCCAATGGCCTACGCTGCTACGCAGAACAATCTAGGAAATGCATATCTCGCTCTGGCCGAAGAAGATGAGATTGAGGATATGTCAGAAGATGCGGCAAAGGATGGAGCAGAGTTAGAAGGAGAAGGCGGCGAGCACAGCTGCCTGGAAAACTGCCGGCTGGCACTGGCATCTTACAGCAATGCTCTGCGAATCTATTCTCCAGAAGAGTCTCCCAGACATTATGCAACGGCTCAAAATAATCTGGCCAATGTCTATCTTACTCTGGGCCAGAAGGTGGACAAAACAAGCAATTGCATGAAGGCCATCCTGGCGGCTCAAAAAGCTCTGGAGATCTTTACCCTGGAGGACTCTCCTGAGGATTACAGCGAAGCCAAAGGCAGCCTCTGGCTAGCCTATCTAACCTTAGCCGATATCGAGTATCGGGCTGAGAACTGCGCTCTGGCTCTGCAGGCTTGTGAGGAGAGGCTGCATTCTTACCGGGCTATGGCTGCCCATACTCTGCAGATTGCTTCCTGCTGCAAGGATCTGGCCATGACTGCCATAGTGCTGGCGGACAATGAAATCTCGACACAGGCCAAAGCGGAAGACTGCAAGAAGGCCATATCCGCCTGCCAAGAGGCTCTGCAGATCTATGATGCGTCCAGCTGCCCTGAGGAGTATGCAGAGGCGCAGATCTTGCTCTGGGCGGCATACTCGGCTCTGGCCGAGGTAGAGGATTGCCAGGAGAACTGCTGCAGGGCAATAGATGCCTGCCGGGATGCCATCGCCATCTATGAGAGGATAAGTCCGGCAGAGCATGCTGATGCCCTTAAGAATCTGGGCTACAGCTTCATCACCCTGGCTGAGATGGAGGACAAAGCTGACAACTGCCAGAGAGCAATTGATGCCTGCCAGCAGGCCATGCAGTATTACACATTTGAGAGGTCACCTTTGGAGCATGCCGATATTCTCAGAGATCTGGCTTTTGCATATGTCACTTTTTCAGAGGTTTCGGATAAAGAGGAGTGCAGCAGGAAGGCGCTAAAGGCTTATGAGAAAGCCTCTAATATATATCGGACCAGGGCTGAGGAGCTGGAGCGGGCAGGCGACGCAAGCTTCGAGGAGATGCGAGAGAAGGCTGAGAGATGTCTCCTTTCCATGCAGTCTTGCAAGGCCCTCTTGAAAGCAGCTCGAAAGTCCGGGACTGGAGCAGCGCCATTGCAAAAGAAGCAGAAGACGGTGGAGAAAATGCAGGAGAAGCAGGGAAAGCCGGGCGCAAGGAAGAGAGCATGACCCGTTTAACTGATGAGCAGAAGACTGAGTACTTCCGGAGATCCTATACGGCTGTGGACGGACTGTGGTTCATGAAGGTCGAGGAGAAGCTGGGCTTCGAGGAAGCCTTGCGGCTTGACGAGGCTGTCTGGAAGATTCTCCCCAAGATCCAGGCCCGAACCCTCAAGGACATGATGCATCTGCCTGAAGGTCTTGCGGGTCTGGAGCAGGCGCTATCTGCTCGATTGGCCATGGAGGGATTCGAGTTTGAGATAGAGCCGAGAGAGGACAGCTTGGCTGTGATCGTCAAGAGATGCCCCTGGCATGATATAATGATAAAGTCGGGGCGCGGGGCTCTTTCGGAAAGGGTGAGTGATATCATCTGCCGGGTGGAAAACTCGGTCTGGGCGAGCGAGTTTTGCGAGGAAAAGGGCACGCCTGGTGAGGTGGAGGTTGGGGAGGGCGAGGGCCAAGAGATCGGATTTTTGCGAGAGGAGAGGATCTGTCGGGGAGAGGAAAGATGCGTGCTGAGGTTT
>JAQTXY010000316.1 GCA_028688535.1 Methanothrix sp.
TGGATGGCAGATGAATATGGCAGAACTGGTGGTTGGCGTTGTCTCTGGCCTCGAAGAAGTCGATTCCCAAGTCGTCGCAAATCTTGTAGAGTTCATTGGCCAGAGCAATATTAACATCGCGATAGCAACCTTCCATGACCTTAATCATCTCAGCCACTTTGGCAGAGGAGACCAGATGAAGGTTGCAGATGAATTTTTTATAGACCTGATAGGCAAATATCCCGCTCTCCTCGTCCCTGCCGCCTATCACTTTGGGAAAATCTCTTAGCCTTGAGATGCTATAGCCTGTCATTATCCTCTCAGGCGAATAGGCCAGGAAGAAGTCACTTCCAGAAAGGCCGCTTGACTCGCATAGCCAGTCTTGCGCCAATCCCCCGGTAGTTCCCGGCGGGAAGGTCGTCTCCAAAACTACCAGGTCTCCTCTCTTCAGGATCCTGCCCAGAGAATGGAGCGCCCCCCGCATAATTGAAAAGTCGGGATTATTGCCGCGGTCCACAAAGACGGGCACGATCACTATGAAGGCCACGCAGCTCCTCGCATCCTCGAATTGCGGCGTAGCTACGAGCCTTTTTCCGCCGTGCTCTTTTATCAGCTCCTCTAATCCAGCTTCCTCTGGTATGGGATTTTCCCCGCGGTTGATCATCCGGCAGCGCTCAACATTAATATCCACGCCCATGACCATAATGCCGCTGTCCGCCACAACTGCTGCTAGAGGTAGCCCGGCGTTGCCAAGGCCGATAACTGCAATCTTTGCACACTCTTCAGACATAGATCTCCACACTCTTCCCGCATGCCGGGCAATTATAAATTGACTTATTGCCGCATTGCACGGCATCCCCTATCAGCCTGTGGCCACAGTAACAGACATAACTCTTCTGGCGGGCGGGATTGCCCAGCATGAGGGCAAAGGGCGGCACGTCTTTCGCCACCACGCTTCCCGCGCCAATCATGGCATACTCTCCCACGGTTATGCCGCAGACTATTGTTGCATTGGCGCCAATGCTGGCCCCCCGGCAGATGCGCGTGGCGGAAACGTGGCTTTCATCCCAGATAAATGCCCGCGGATACAAATCATTGGTGAAGGTGGCAGATGGGCCAATGAATACATCGTCTTCGATGGTCACACCCTTATAAACCGAGACGAAGTTCTGGATCTTCACATTGTTGCCTATCTCGGCATCGATGTCGATATAAACGCTCTTTCCTATGTTGCAGCTCTTGCCAATC
This sequence comes from Methanothrix sp., assembly GCA_028688535.1. Taxonomy (GTDB): domain Archaea; phylum Halobacteriota; class Methanosarcinia; order Methanotrichales; family Methanotrichaceae; genus Methanothrix. The sequence goes on from JAQTXY010000316.1 coordinate 1,228, forward strand.
TTAGAGCCCTGGCGCACATGGGCAAAATGCCAGATCTTTGTGCCCTCACCGATCGCCAAGCTCTCGACTATAGCCGTGGGATGGACATAGTAGCTATTGTTTTCTCCTTGCATTTCTGCCTCTCTTTCCGTCCTATGGCTTATTGATATGCAATCCCTGCTTGATCTGCTCGCAAATCTGCAAGTTCTTCAGGGCTTCTTGCGGCGTGACCGGGAAGCTCTTCTTGTTCTTGACACAGTCCAAAAATGTCTTCAGCTCTACCTTTAAGGGCTCGACCTTATTTACCAGGACCTTTTCGATGATGTTCTCCTGGGTGTATCGCTCATTTTCCACGCCGTACTTGCCGGGCTTACGATAGATGTAAACCTCCTGGGTCATGAAGTCGCCTTCTGCCGTATAATCCTCCGACTCAACATAAAAAGTGCGAAACTTCTTGGAGGATAGGCGGCTGGCGGAGATAGAGACCACACAGCCCGGAAAGACGGCCAGAGCTTCACAGACGTTTGCGCTTCCGGCACTGAATATTTTGTAGTCGCATTCGCCCTTGAAAAGTACATTGAAGGCGATGTCGATGTCATGGATCATGAGATCCTCTACCACAGAAGCATCGGTGATGCGGCTTGAAGTGGGATTATGCCTCTTGATGGATACATAATCAGGTCTCTGGGCGATCTTCGTCATCTCTGCCACGATGGGGTTGAACCTCTCGATGTGGCCCACACCTACGACCAGCTCTTTGCCCTCGATGATTTTTGCGAGCTGCACCCCCTCAGCGGCTGTCAATGTGATGGGTTTCTCGATAAGGCAGTTGATCCCGGCTTCGATTACTTTTTGGGCAGTATCGAAGTGGTACCTGGTTGGCACGCAGATGCTGACCGCATCCACCCGGGCAAGCAGCTCGGCCATTGATTTACATATTGTAGCAAACTCCCTAGAACGCTCTGCGCTTTCATAGATCGGATCATAGACATAAACAGTGCCTACTCCTTTCATTTCCGAGTAGACACGCACATGATTTCGGCCCATGGCCCCTACGCCGATGACTCCAACGTCCATGTTCAGGCCTCGAAGGAATTTATGGTCTCGCAGATGTACAACAAATCTTCCTTGGTGAGAGAGGGATGTACAGGCAAGCTCAACACCTTGCGGGAGACTTCTTCAGAGACAGGGCAGCTCTCCTTGGTATAGCCCAGCTCCCGGTAGAGGGGCTGCTCGTAAACCGCCTTGGGGTAGTGAACGGCGCTGCCAATCCCCTTAGCCTGAAGGTACTCCATCAGCTTCTCCCGGGAAGAGGCAAAGCTCTCCTCCACCCGCACCACATACTGATGATAAACGTGCCTGACGTCTTTTGCCTGGTAAGGTGTGGTGATGCCTTTGATCTTGATGTTTTCATTTAAAAATGCAGCATTCAATATCCTCTTAACAGTGAAATCCTCCAGTCGCGAAAGCTGCACCAGACCAATGGCCCCCTGCAAATTCATCATCCTGTAATTATAGCCCAGTGTGGCATGGTTGTACTTGCCCGTGTCTCCGTGGCTTCTCAGCAATCGCAGACGGGCCGCCAGGGCATCATCGTTGGTGGTGATCATGCCACCCTCGCCGGTGGTCATATTCTTGGTGGGGTAGAAGGAGAAGCATCCTGCACTGCCAAATGAACCCACCTTCTTGCCCCGGAATTCGGCTCCATGGGCTTGAGCGCAGTCTTCTACCAGGGCGATTTTGCCATCCTGGCAGATATCCGATACAGCCGAGAGGTCGAAGGGCTGGCCGTAGAGGTGAACGCCGATCACGGCCCGGGTTTTGGGAGTTATTCTTTTTTGCAGGTTCTCGGGATCGATATTGAAGGTCTTCGGGTCCACATCAGCAAAGACGGGGCGCAGGCCCTGATAGAGGGCACAGTTTGCGGTAGCAATAAATGTGAAAGCGGGCGTTATAACCTCGTCACCGTTTTTCAGTCCCAGGGCCTTTATGGTCAGATCCAAGGCTACGGTGCCGTTGTTTACTGCTATGGCATTCCTCACGCCCAGGTAGCTGGCGAATCCATCTTCAAAGCGCTTGACGCTTTCGCCCTGGGCGAGCATGCCGCTTTTAAGCACCTCACTAACCGCTTTAATCTCTTCATCGCCTATGATGGGCTTGGCTATGGGAATAAAATCTCTCATCCAGGTTCTCCTCGAAGCAGTGATTTTTTAATTTCTATCCTCTGATCATCCTTTGCCTTG
>JAQTXY010000013.1 GCA_028688535.1 Methanothrix sp.
ACTCCCTTTACGGATGCCTTTTCGTACATGTAATTTGCAGCGCCGGCCATGCCGATTAGCACAATAGCTATCACTGCAAGAACGATCGTTCTCTTAGTCATATTTCCTCCTACACTAATCAACTTTGATAAGATATCTTGTTTTATAAGATCAATTTTTCTGCCGCTGAAAGGATCGCTGCGGCGTCTAGGGCTTTTTCCCGAAGACCACCCCCACCTATCCTGTAGTGTCACAAGACTCGCGCCGCAGTCTCCCTGACCTCCAACGCAAAGAAGGCGGTAGTGACAGGATACGAACGACGCCTGGAGACGGAGATCGTTCATCCACTATTCGGCTACAAAGTCAGCTACAAAAGAGTGCTGGAGGTGCAGGCTCGCCTCCTGGCGCGAGCCATCTCCGGCGAGATCGGGGAGTATCCTCCATTCACAACCAGGTAACAAGTCGATGAAGTGACCATATTCATGAGATTACAATATTAGTGAGGTGACAGGCATGGGCGAACAGAAGTGCTACGTAGTCAGCTATGACATAATGGACCCAAAGCGCCTGCATCAGGTGCACAAAACCATGAAAGGTTTCGGAGACCCCATACATTACTCTGTCTTTCGTTGCCTTCTCAACGACAGAGGAAAAGTGGAGCTTATCGCGGAACTCTCTGATATAATAAAACATGACGAGGACCGCATAATGATCGTGGACCTGGGATCCCTGGACGGCAGAGCAAAAGAGAGGATCGAATTCATAGGGGTCCATCCTTTGGAAATGGAAAGCAAAGCTGTAGTTGTCTGAAATTATTCAAGCGACGAACTTCGCTGGCGATAATTGTGATTGAGTAACTAAAGCTTTTTAATCCCACCCCATCATTCATCAGAATACTATGTTCTATCTGGGAGAGTATGATGAAGAGACGGCCAAAGAGATCAAAGAATATCTTGATAAAGCCGGCCTTAAGGTGGAGACCAGATCCTGCCTGGTGATGGAAGATGAGTCAACTTACACCATCAAGGACAAATTGAGCGCCCTTAAAGAGCTGATGGAAGTGGATTGTGAGCAGTATGAACGCTATTTATCGGCGCTCAGGAATGTTCTTCCCCGGGCCACCAATGAGAATTTCGAGGACCTTTTTTTAAAAGATCTGGATCCGCTCATGGTGGAGATGAGGGACAAAATCCTGGCGCTCAATGAAAATCCAGAAAGCTTCTCTCCGGAAGATCGAGAGATCCTGAAATTCGGCTCGGATGAGTGGATGAAAAACACCCTTGCCGTAGCGAGGGCCCGTACTTTTGCGAGTATGGTCCTTTTTCAAAACGACATAACGATCGGTGAGGATGTGGGAGCCAAGCTGGACGATCCAATTATCGAGATAACTGTCGATCCGGATGATTATAAAACCATTCCTGAGAAGATAAAATGCGATATTGATTTTTATCTAGATAAATCCATCACCATCTTTGTTGATGAATTTACCACTCCTCTTGCCAGCGATCTGACCGATGAGTTTTGGGATGAATATCCCTCGGAAGCTCAGCGCCTCAAGGTCTTGGGATTGCTGATTGAAAAACTGGCTGCCTCGCCCGCTTCTCGCAAGATGGATTTTGCACAGTTTGCCGAAGAATGCAATTTAACTTTCGAGGATGAGGGCAGCGTTCTGAACGTCTATGGCGATGATGTAGCTGAGGATCTGGCCAGGGTGCTGGAGAAGGGCGGAGTAGTGAAGTGGAAGGGAGACAAGCTCAAGTGGAAGAGCAATAATTGATGATTCCTGCTTTCTTATGCCAACTGCTTACTTTTTTTATCTCTCTCCGGAAAGAGCGTTTTTCAAGTCATATATAAGCAGTTTATAAATCTTAAATACTCATGTTTATATACCCCCAGTTTATAAGGGATAATCTGGAGATACTTGAGCATGGAGTCCACAATTAATATTGAGAACGTGGTGGCATCCACCAAGCTGGCAGAAGCGTTCGACCTGCACAAGATCGAGGCCGAACTGGAGGGTGCTGAGTATAACAAGGAGAAGTTTCCCGGACTCGTCTACAGGGTCAAAGCACCAAGAGCTGCTTTTCTTATATTCACTTCCGGCAAGGTGGTATGCACTGGAGCCAAGAATGTCGAGGACGTTCGCACGGTCATAACCAACATGGCCAAGACCCTCAAGTCCATTGGCTTTGAGAACATCGATCTGGAGCCTGAGATCCACGTTCAGAACATTGTGGCCTCCGCAGATTTGAAAACGGACTTGAACCTAAACGCCATTGCTCTGGGCCTGGGCCTGGAGAATATTGAGTACGAGCCGGAGCAGTTTCCCGGGTTGGTTTACAGGATCAAGGTGCCTAAGGTAGTAGTTCTCATCTTCAGCTCCGGAAAACTGGTGGTAACAGGCGGCAAATCGCCGGCAGAGTGCGAGGAGGGCGTGCACATCGTGCGCATGCAGCTCGAGAACATGGGGCTGCTCTAGACAACTTTTTTAAAGAAGAGTCGAATCGGTGGAGAACCATCGATTTACCTTCACACGTTAGCGGACAAAAATGCACTCGATCAATTCCTTTATGTGCTGGACTGGATTGTCCAGGAAATAAAAGCATAAATGAAAAATTATTTAAAGTCTGAACGCTAACTAAGCTTCATTAAAGATAATGAAGGTGGGGCTTTGTCTGACGTTAGCGAGCAAAAAGATGTAGCAGCATTTATTGATGGACTATTGAAAAGCAAATACTCCGACCTGATCATTCTCTCCACAGTGATCCTGGTCTTCTTGATTCTGATAATAGTATCTGCTACGCTAACATAAAGAGAAAAGAAGGCCCAGGGCCTTAGCGCCCTGCGGGATCATTTCCCTTGAAAATGCGTCTTCAGCCGCGCTTCAATCTCCGCCAGAGCCAGGCTCTCCTGCCCTCCTCCGACCATGTCACGCAGCGTTAGCATCCCGGCGTCCAGCTCGTCCTTGCCCACGATTACCACAAACTGCGCGCCTGCTCCCGCAGCCGCCTTAAGCTGGGCGCCCAGGCTGCGGCCCATGACATCCATTACCAGAGGAACGCTTTTACGCAGCATTCCGGCAATCCTTGCGGCCTGCAGCTTGACATCGGGCGTAAAGGCTAAAAATACGGGGGATGTGCGCGCTCCTTCCATCTGCACAATTTCCATAATGCGGTCGAAGCCCAGGCCGAAACCCGTGGAAGAGGTCTCCTTGCCACCGAAGAGGCTGGCCAGCTCATAAGTTCCGCCGCCGCAAATCTGCCTCTGTGCGCCCAGGCCTTCAGCATAGATCTCAAAGACTGTGCCGGAGTAGTACTCCAGACCCCGCACGATCTCAAAGTCGATGGTAAATTTGACACCGTAGGCGTTTAGAAGGTCCACAGTCTCCTGGAATTCATCCAGCCGCAGCTCTGCCCCGACTGCTCTACCCTGGCGGGCCGAACCGCGACCCACGGCTGCGCCCGCAGCAGCAGGCTCTCCCGCCAGAACGGCACCGGACGCAGACGTTTCCTCAGGCTTTCCCTTCAGCTCCTGGACGATCTCAGCGGCTTTATCCAGGGCAGGTTGTCCCTTCAGATCGATCAGCTCTATGAGGCCCAGATGGCTTTGTCCTATCTCATCCAGTAGAGCTGCAAGAGCATTGCGCTCCTTCTTGTCGATCATCCTCATGACTGAAGGCCGGTGCTCTGCCTCGATCCTTCCCAAAATGGATCGAATCAGCCCCAGGTAGCCGACATGAATATCCCCGCTTACGCCCACGCTTTTCAGCATCTGGTCTGCCAGAGCTATCGCCTCCGCCTCAGAATCGGGCTTGGCTGCGCCTATCAGCTCTGCGCCCATCTGCCAGAACTCTCTGAAGCGTCCCCTCTGGGGCCGCTCGTAGCGAAAACAGTTGCCGTAATACCAGAGCCTCTGCGGCTTGGAGGAATTTTGCATCTCGGAGACGTACATGCGCATTACAGGAGCTGTTAGCTCCGGGCGCAAGGCAAGAGCGCGCCCCCCTTTATCTGTGAAGCTGTAGATCTCTTCTACCACGGATGCGCCTGATTTTATAGTAAAAAGTTCGAGATGCTCAAAAGTAGGGGTAGCTACCTCCTGGTATCCCCAGCACTCCAAAACATCCTGCATGGCCAATTTGGCCCGTCCTCTCTTCTCAGTCTCCTCGGGGAGGAAATCCCTTGTGCCTCTCGGTCTCTGGACGGTCATAGCGGCAAAAGGAATGAAACAAAATGCCCTTATAGTTTTTGATGGATCTTATCTCAGCTTCTCTCTGACCTCTGAAGGACAGATGATGATCTGCACCGGTTTTATGATTATATTGGAGGTGGCCACGGCGCTGCCTCCTTGCACGGTATTTATAGCACGAACGGATATGTCCCTCACATCAATATCCAGATTGTTGCCCAGCGGTTGTGATGGGGAGCTTATTCTTGCCGGCTGGCCATTTTTTCCCTCATTTTCCATGCTGGTGCTCAAAGCGCTATCAACAAGTTGATCGATGTAACCATCATCCCAATTTTCATATGCATTGGAACTCTTCGTCTCATCCTGCCCGGTGATTGCTATGTCCAGAGAATTAGCTGGATTTTGAGTATCCGAATCCTTATACTGCTCGCCGTTGTAAATAATATCCCTCTCTCTGGCAGTGTTCATGGCCGTAAGCTCCGATATCTGTTCACTTGATTCTGATTCATTCAGAGCAATTTTTTCTTTTGAGGGCATGAGTTCGGGCCTGAGGTCTGAAGCATAAGGCTGCATTATCCCCCATTCGCGATGATCCTGATTGAATGGGCCGCATTTCGACTCTTTCAGCCCTTTTTGCAGATCAGGCAAATTGGACGGCGACTGCGCCGCTGCTACACTTTGCGAGATGAGAAGACAAATAAAAACGGTTCCCACCAGCAGACGGCCAGTGGGTCCTAGTATTTTTTCCATATTGCATCCCCGGGCAGATTGCCCCGAAGTTACTGCTGGTTGGTTACGATTTCGACATTGTTCTGGGCAAGTACAGAGACTGCATTGTGGTTGAAAAATCCACCCTGGAAGCCTCCAACACCAATGGCCAGTGCATCCCTGCTGCCAACCTTGACCTGCTCGATATTGTACTTGGGACTGCAAGCAGTGCATGTCTGAGCGTCGCCTGTATCCTGATTCTTCTTAATCTTCAGGTTATTCTGAGCCGTGACCTGCCTCAAATTATCATTAAAGAGGCCAACTTGTGCAGATCCAACACCAATTGCTCTAGCTCTGTCGTTGCCAACATCAATCGAGTCGTAGTTGGCGTTGACAGCAGCAGGGAATTTGAATGCACCCGCACCGGTCTCAAATATGCCCTGTCCGAGGATGTCCACGCCGCCGCTTCCAATCATTGCCGACTGAGCCAAGGCAGGAGCCGCAAATGCAGCCAATGCCATAGCCAGCACAAAGAACATTGCTACTCTTCTAATAATCTCACCCCATTAATCCTTTTAGGTTGTACTTAACTAAGTTTCAAATATATATATACTTTTTGGTGTTTTTTATTGAAAAATCATAGATTTATAGAGCTATTTTAGTTAGAGAATTTTACATATAATATGCGTTGCTTATAATATGGCGGCAATCGCAGATGTCGAAATATCGCAATAATTGCGCCTGAGGAGACTATTCGTAGGAATAAAATTTTACAAAAAAAAGATATAAAAAGTTAAATCGAACATGGGCTAGCGGAATAAATTAAGCTGCAATATTGAAACTAGATACGGAGATGATGCAATTTCTGCATCATTTCAACTTAACACCAACTTCAGGCGGACAGACGATGATCTGCACCGGCTCGATGATAATATTGGAAGTGGCCAGCGCACTTCCTCCTTGCATGGTATTAATAGCGCTGACAGAGATATCGTGAACATCTATACTCAAATAATTTCCAGCATTATGCATCTTGCTATTATCAGGCCCTCGGCCAACAATGTCATCTTCTTGCCAAACTTGATTTGGCGATTTATCTGTAAATTCATCATTCTCTATGCCGCTCACGCTTATTTCTTGAGAGTTCACAGGTCCCTCATAGTTTGCATTCTTCTCCTGAGAATCCTTATAGGTCAAATCTCTCTGCATTAGGGAGTTCATTGCAGAAAGATCTTGTACATTTGCGGTTGGATTGATGCTATTCATCACGATTTCTTCTTTTTTAAGGGATCTCGATGTAGAACCGGGCAGATTGGGATACACGTGCAGATCTTCCTGTCTGGACCAGGGAAAATTGATGGTCTCTGCACCGACTTTAAGCATGCCTAACTCAGGACGGTTTTGCTGTTGGTCTATGAGTTTGTTGAGCTGTTCCTGGCTGCTTGGCTGCTGCAAAGCTGTGGTAGGTGTAAAGATGATGTAAATAAATAGGATTCCCACCAGCATCGGGCTAGTGGGGTTGGTTGGTGTCTTCATTTCGGTCCTCTTAAATCGCAGACAAGAGCTACTGCTGATTGGCTACGATCTTAACATTGTTGGTGGCTTCTGCGAATCCGAAAGCCATAGCCTCCCTATTTCCCACACTGATCTGATCTATATTGACCTTGGTGCAGTCTTCACATACTCCGGAATCCTGATTCTTCTTGATCTCCAGGTTGTTGGTGGCACTGGCAATCGGGGTCTTCTGCCAAATATTGCCAAATGCCAATGCCTTATCATTTCCTACATCCAGAGTATCTATATTGGTGTTCTGAAGACTGGGGAACCTAATAAGGGATCCATCTGTCTCAAAAATCCCTGTTCCGAGAATATCCACACCGCCGCTTCCAGCTAAGCCATATTCGTCCTGCGCCATAGCAGGAAGGGATAATATGGCTATAGCCAATGCCAATACAACTCCTATTTTTTTGATAATCTCACCCCATACATTCTTTAATATAGACGGATGTTGGCATTGATAGTATTTATATTTTTTGGTAAGACATACAAACAGCGTTATGGCTTATGGCTCATAAGATCCCAAATATTGCCAAAATGTGATGGTTAGGGCTTTCTATAAATAAATAGGTTGCAGCCATTGTCTGTATTAATATGTATATTTTTTATATATAATCTATATATAATTTGCAGTAATTATACGCAGTCGTGCTACACCAATCTATTCAGAGAATTTAGAATGCTTAGTCTATTTAGAATTTGAATATTAATAAAGTATAACTATCTATCAATTTTCGGAGAAGATCAGCTTGCGGATCTTCATGGTTGCCAGATCGACAATTGGCACCACTGCTGATATGGGCTGGATGTTCATTTTCTTCTGAAAATCTGTCTGAGACTGCCAGGTTCCGCTATTGATCACAGCTACTCCCTTGTACCTGGCAATCCCCACGGTGTGAACGTGTCCACAATGCAGTATGGCCGGCGGCCGGGATATAACATAATGGTCTTCATGCTCGGGTGCGATAGAGACGCGACCGCCGTAGATCGGAGCCAGGTGCCGCCGTCTCAGCATCTCGATCATGGCCTTCTCCGGTGCGGCATAAGAGATGCCGGGCAGTCGCAAGACCAGATCATCTATGCTTCGACCGTGGTAGATCAGGACCGATACCCCGCTCAAGGTCACCCAAGCAGGATTGCCCACAAAGAGTATCTCTTTTCGGAAATACCTCTGCACATCTTCGGGAAGAGCAGGCTGCGGTTCTGCCTGACGTACAATATCGTGATTACCTGGGGCAATGATCACTTGTATGTCCTTTCGTATGCCGTTGAGCCATTGTGCCGCGGCCTTATACTGGTCATATATGTCCATAATATCCAGATCGTTTTGTTGACCGGGATAGATGCCAATGCCGTCCACCAGATCTCCCGCGATCACTATGTACCGCACTTGAGACGCCAGACCGGAGGCATCGTCCGTATCTCCATTGAGCCACTGCAAGAATCTCTGCCAGGCATCGGCCATGAAGTATTTGCTTCCTACATGCAGATCAGAGAGCAGAAGAGCAAAGCCGCTTCCATTCTCCAGAGGAGCTGTCTGGTTGGGCATATCAGGCCAGAGCAAAGATTTGACAAAGAGCCTTCCGTTGCCATCGGAGATGCCTGTGACTCCTATGACTTCATCTGTTATAATGAGACTGGATTGCTCGAAGACCTCTGCATCCTTTTGAATGACCGCCGTTATCATGCCGGTTGGGTCCTCCAGTTCGATTACACGATTTCCTTTGCTGGTGGTCTTGACATCCATGACCATGCCGATTAGAGACACCTCTCGACCGGTTGTGCTCTTGCCCAGGGATTCGATGGGCCGGGAGTTAAGCCTTCGTGAGAGAATCTCCCTGATTTTTGAGAATCTATCGCGAAAATAGTGCACGAAATCATTGTAATCACCCACGCATGTCGATCGACCGGTTATGTCGCATTTCAGTTTCGCAGACGCATCCTGCAAGCACGGAAACGATGTTGGCGGCTGAAGAGATGGGGCAAGCGATGATAATTGTGGATTTGACGGAATAGATGAACGGGAAGGCAAAGATGGGGAGGACGATGCAACTCTAGCAGAGGATGTCATTTTTGCAGCGGCTGGTTCGAGATGGCATGATACCATGGATCTCCCAATAACTGCCACAGACCTATCCGCGCTGCTGATGATGCGTGCCAGCAGATCCTCTTTGCTGCCAGGATAGCGGCAGATTATCTCCAGAGCCTCCGGCTCTAATTGATAACCTTGCTCGGCCAACCTCTGCACTATATCCTGGCCAACTCGGGGGCGGCTGCCACGCGGTGACATCTGTTGCATCGAAAGGAGTATAAGAGCCTACCAACTGATAAATCTGGTTGATGAAGATCCTCGAGTGGTTTGACAATTTGCCTCTTCCGGGCCTGGTCAAGGATATAATTTTTGTGGTTGTGGTAGTCGGTGGCATATCCCTGCTATCTCAACTTGCATTGGGCCTCTGGACACCTATGGTTGCCGTAGAGTCGGGAAGCATGGTGCCTAACCTCAATATTGGAGATATAGTAGTAGTACAGGGGGCATCGCGCACAGATGTGATCCCCTGGGACGAGGCCGAGAAAACCGGCTATACCGCCTTCAATAATCCGGGGGATGTCATACTGTACAGGCCCTATGGCAAGGCCAGCTTGAATCTGCTGGACCAGTTCAAAATGCTTCTAGGATTTGCGCCCAGCAAAGATAAGGCCACGCCCATTATTCATCGCGCCCTGCATTATGTGAAAGCGGGTGAAGCCATGTGGGAAGGCGGTCCTGCCGCACCGTTCTCTGGCTACATCACTAAAGGAGACCACAATGAGGTGATCGACCAGATGGCAGGTCAGATCTTCGGCACAGCCAAAACATCATATATCGAGACAAACCGGGGCGAGATTATGGATGTAGGCAGTGATGTATACCTGGATAAGAAGACAGGTCTGCTCATTTATAAGACCGAAAACGGCACTTTTGTTGGAGAAGGTATCAGCTTCCTGACGCCAGTAAAAGAGGAATGGGTAATTGGAGTGGCGAGAGCCAAGATCCCGCTGGTGGGCTACGTCAGGCTTCTGCCCAACATAATCTTCGATGAGGTTAAAAAGCTCATAAGCTAGGATTTCCGGCCGGCAATGGCAAAATGGTCCTGGTGAAAGGGCAGAAGATCCAGGACCGGCAAAAGATCCAAACCCTGCAGTTTTTTTGTCTCCGCTTGAAGAACTGCCTGCGGGCTCGCAGTTACATCCACCGAGCGCGTCTTTAGCATGAAGATTAGCTCACCGCCCGGCTTTAGGTAGCGAGCGCAGTTATTGGAGACAATTTCGGCTTGATTTCGCGAAGAGACATCCTGATAGACCAGGTCTACCGGCTCGATAAGAGATGCATATTCTTCTGGCCGGGATGCATCGGCAAGGATAGGCACAATGTTATTGCGTCTCTCGCAGAGCCGGATCAGATCGCGCATGGAGCGAGGTGAGAACTCCACTGCATAGACCAGTCCATCGCGAACGATATCACTGACGTGACTGACAGTGGTGCCTGTGGCCGCTCCCAGATAGAGGACCTTGGCATCGCGCTCTAATAATGGCCGCGTGCTGCGACCCTTGAGCAGGAGGGCGGCGAGCTTGGAGCGGAAAGGATCCCAGAGCCGGTAGCCTTCCTGGATGCGTTCCCCATAAACGGGCACAACGTCATCAGATCTGGTTGCCAGCCTCTTTTGACCTTCCAGCTCCAAGATGAATACACCTGGTGAAATCTCAAGCGAAATCATGGAAATTGGTTAGAGCTCTTTGCCCATAGAGGTCGTTGTGAGTTTGACGTGCTTTACGCCCTTTAGCGACATCATCTTCTCGGCGGCCTTTCTCACATCCTGACCCTCGCCTCGCAGTACGATGACCTCCAGGCAGTTTTCGTGATCCAGATGCACATGCAAGCTGGATTGGATAATCTCTCCCGCTTCATGTTGGATCTCGGTCAGGTTGTCTACCAGCCCGCGTTGACCATGAGAGTAAACGAGAGTTATGACTCCCACTCTCTCACCTTGCACATCGCTCATCCATTCGTAATGGACGATGTAGTTTCTGATGGCATCTCTGATACCCTCTGAGCGCGATGAATAACCGCGCTGCAAGATTATCTCATCAAACCGGGAGAGCAGCTTCTCCGGTAGCGAAACACCGATCCTCATTAGTTCCTGTTCCATATATAATCTCAGGCAATATACCAATGTTATTTAGTAATAAACTTAATGGAGAAAAAGAACCATAAAGGTTTTCTCTGGGCGGTATAAGAAACTATGGTAATATGTCAGATATAGCTCTTATTGGCGAGAGGACTTTTCTCTATGAAAAGCTCTTCGCGGATTTAGGAGTAAGCTTTCAGTTTCTCTCCCCTGCCATCTTAGGCAGCCCATTTTTGCCCAAGTACAAGATGGTCATGATTCCTACCGGTTTTGCCAATCCGGATTATTCCAAGACGCTGCCGGCACTGCAGAGAATGAAATCGAATATTTCTGATTTTGTAGAGAAGGGCGGAGTGTTGACAATCTTCGGCCCGATGGTGCCCGATCACAACTACGACTGGCTTCCCCTATCTCTCCGCTATGTCTGCGAGCTATCCTCCCAGACCATTTCTCCATCGATTGATGAGTGCTCTTGCTTGCTTTGCACCAGCACACCGGAATGTGACGGATACCTGATTGCAGGAGAGGGCTTTGAGACCGTCTTGAGGGATGAAAAAGGAAGAAGCATCCTGGTTAGAGCAAATTTCGGAAAAGGGCTGATCGTGGCCACATCGGTACATGAATTTCCTGCTGCGGAATATATAATGTGGGCATTAAGTCAGGCAAGGCCTGCCAAGCTTTGAGGTGATAAGCATCCTGCAAGACGAAATGACTGCAAATGAGAATCTGCCCTTAAAAAAGAAGAGCAAGCTACGTGAAGAGATCGAAAGCTTGCTCGCGGAGAGGGGAATTACCTTTGAAGAGAGGATAGCGGTCATGAGCCTGGATACAAAGGAAACCCATTATTTCGATGATTATCCGCAGGCCCTGCAGTTTCTCAAAGAAAAGAAAGGGCGATGGTATCTGACAACGCCTGGAATCAGACGAACCGCAAACCGGTGATGCTGCAGACGAGCAAATCAACCGGATTAAATATAGTACAATGCAATCTTTGATCGTCTCAGGATCAAGACCGGTCTGGTTGCGGAATTAGCCACATCATAGGCAGTGCTCCCGATCCTTCCTTTCTTTATAGCCACAGCTCCTTGTGAACTCATGGCAATGAGAGATACGTCCTGCATCTCGGCTTCATAGCGAATGGCCTCTACCGGATGTCCGAGCACCACCTTTGCGGTTACATTCATCCCATCCTTGCTAAGTTCTGAGGATATCTCATTGATCTTCTCTTTAGCTATGGCCACGTTGGCCTCAATCTCTTCCTGCGTCTCGCCCTTTGAGACGACATTGAGAAGCAAGAGCTCTCCTATTTCCGGCAAGCCTTTCAAGAAGGAGAGAGCGGCTTCGGCAGGTTGAGAGAAATCGGTGGGAAAGAGCACCTTGGTGAAGATTTTTTCACATTGCTCCTTTTGGTCGGTCTCCTCCAGTTTCCGATAGCGCATGATCAAAAGGTGGGTATTTCCATAACGCAGGACATTTCGTGAGGTACTTCCCAAGAGGACGCTCTCAATGAGGCTCTTTCCCCGCGCTCCCATGGCCACCAGGCTGACCTTTTCATCCTCTGCCACCTTCTGGATGGCACTGGCCACCTCTCCCTCCAGAACGGTCACGGCTCTTGCTTTGATGCTCACGCCCGGGACCATTAGGGCGCTCTTCATCTCCAAAAGTCTCTTCTCGGCAGCTTTGACCTCTGCCACCGGGTCCCAGAATCTGGTAATTGTCGGCCTTGCCACAACATTTAGGAGCAATACCTCTTTTACACCGGGAATTTGGCCGACGCACTCGATGACCCTTTGCGCATGTTTGGAAAAATCGGTCGGAATTAGGACCTTTTCGAACATCAGAGACCACCCGATGTATATATCATGCCCATAATATTTCAAATTATTGATGAATCAAAAGAGAGGAGTCCCAAAGGACTCTTCCTCCACTTCCATCAGCTCTATCCAGGTGGACTTGCACTGGCAGTCGAGGCTATGCAGCGGCGCAACATCCTGGGAAAGGGCATGGGTTCGAATAGCTTCGGCCACACTCTCGTCACACTCTCCACAGTTATGCGGGCCACGTCTGGTGCCGGCGCCCACGGGATCGCAGACGAATGGGCCGGGCACGCTCTTTAGCACCTCCAGAGCCGACCACAGCCATGGAGGCCGAAACTCGCCTCGTTCCCACATGCGCTCCACCAGGGTGTTGCGCTGCACATTGCAGAGGTTAAGAGATAGGATATCCGCGTGGCTGCGGGCCGCTCGGGCAGAGGCTATGGCATCTCTCATGGCCTGGCCTTCGGAGAGCAGAGGCGGCTTGAGCAGCAGGTAAGCTTTAACCCGCCCGCCCTGTCTGTGCACGGTCTCGGAGGCGAGGGCAAAGTCCTGGAAGGAGAAGCCCTTGCGGATGGCATTCTCCCGGATGAGGTCGTTGGCTGTCTCCAGGCCAATGGCAAACTCTGTGGGAAGGCGGCTCTGGCAGATCTCGACCGTTTGCGGCGTTACATATTCTGGGCGGGTCTCGATGACCAGTTTCTTGATTCCCAGGGCCGCCAGCCTTTTTAGGATCTCGTCACGCGCCTCCACCGGCATCTCTTCAGGGTCCAGGAAACTGCCGCTGGTGTAGATCTTAACCACGGAGACATCCGGGGAGGATCTCTCCATGGCACATTCGAACTGGGCGATCAGGTCTGTGGCTGACGCAGGGGCACCTTCTCCTGCATAGCCGCACATGGTGCAGCGGTTCCAGCGACAGCCCACGGTGCGCAGGATCATGGTCAGCGCCTCTGCCGTCCGTCCGGCCTCCAGGTCCTGGGAACGCCAGACGGTAACCGGCTTTCTCAGATCCAGCACTCTTTCTACTCTTGCTCTGGCCATTGTCCTATCCCAGATATTGCAAGGCGCTGATGGCGGCAGACGCGCCGCTGCCGACCGCTGTCGCTACCTGCAACCTTCCCCCAGTCAGGTCTCCGGCTGCGAAGACACCCGGCATGCTCGTCTCCTGATTGAGCCGGTTGACCTTTACGAAGCCGCCGGGCGTCATCTCCAGGCCCAGGGCCGTCGCCAGATCGGTGTTGGGTTTCATGCCCATCTCCACGAAGACTCCGTCCGCCTTCAGGGAACGGGGGGTATTGCCCACCTTGTACTCCACGCTGGTGACGAACTGGTCACCCAGTATTTCCGTAATCTCTACACCGAAGGATGAGGTGTAGTTGGAGAGCTTCTTGATGCGGTCCAGGTAGACCGGCTCGGCCACCAGTTTCTCTCGCGAGGAGAGCAGGTGAACCTTCTCGGCGATGTTGGCCAAGTAGAGAATGGCCCGGGCGGCGCCGTTGCCATAGCCCACCACTGCCACTGCCTTGCCCCTGAAGAGCGCCCCATCGCAATGCACACAGTAGGAGACACCCCGCGCCGTCAGCTCCTTCTCACCAGGAACGCCAATAGCACGGTGGCTGGCACCCATGGCCAGGATAACGGCTTTGGCTTCGTACTGCCAGTTCTCTGTCTTGAGGCGGAAGGAGTCGCGCAGAGGCACGATCTTCTCCACCTGATCAACCTGGTACTCCGCCCCGTACTTCTGGGCCTGGGCCAGCATCCTCTCGGATAGCTCTATGCCCTGGATGCCATCGGGAAAGCCGGGGTAGTTCTCATAGAGGCCGCCCATGGACTGCTGCGAGCCGTAAATATTGCCCAGAAC
>JAQTXY010000317.1 GCA_028688535.1 Methanothrix sp.
AGAAGCGGCATTGATTCCCAAGATCCGCCCCCTCTCCTGCAAGGGAAATACGCTGACCAAAATGGCAGTTCCCGTTCCGAAGATCATAGCGCTGCCAAATCCCTGTAGCACCCTCGAGCCAATAAGGACCATGGAAGATGGAGCAAAGAAGGCCACCAGGGATGATGCCGTGAATATGAATAGACCAATGAAAAAGACCTTCTTCATGCCGTAGATATCGGCCACTTTTCCGAAGGGAACCATAAAGACGGCGGCGGAGAGCAGATAGCTGGTGGCAATCCAGCTCAATAGGATGGCATCCATGGAGAACTCGTCTCCAATGGCAGGGAGAGCAATGTTGATAGAGGAGGCCATGAAGGGCGGCAGGAAGGAGGTCAAGGTAGCGATGATCAGGGCGCATCTTCTGATATCCGGGCCGGGGCATGCACTCATTAAAGTCTGAATTGAGGGCCGTTGGGATTAACCTTTTGCCTTAATCTGATGCCCTATCGACCATTCAAGCAAGCACTTGCTTGCTATCGCTCTCCGGCAACCCAAGTGAGCAGCTATCCGTGGTTGATTTTTTTGCAGGCATTCATCCAAATACGGTTTAATTGTTCCAAATGCAGCGTAATGGTTTCTAAATGTTCTTTTTTGGATTTTTCCACATAAATTGCCCTTAATTTTACGAATCTTGCCTTGATGAAATCTATCGTTCGTTCTGTTATAATTTGATATATCGTTCAGTGATAGCTGCAATGGTGATATGCGCCCTTTAGGAGAGCATATCTTTAGGAGAGTGGTGGAAAAATGGAAACGAAAGAAAAGTGTATTTTAGCAATGGTTACCATGTGCCTTCTCATCACGCCTGCCTTTTCCCAAGGCGGCGAGAGAGATGGACCCAATGGCAATCCGGGAAGCAATAATGCAATGATGTCTGGTCCAAATGGAGCGCCTTTTGGTCAAGTAGGTGAGATCAAACAAGGTCTGGCACCTGATGCACCCCATGATGAACCGGCACCCTGGACATATATCAAACCAGGCGACGGGCAGCATGATGGCGCTGCTTTCGGCTTTCGCGGTCCTAACGAACAAGCACCGCACCGCTCAATAATGGACCGCGATCACCCGAGAGCCCCTCCTAAGAAGTCTCTGATGGAAGGCAGTCATCATCGGATGCATAAAAAGCCGTTAAAGTCTTTAGCGGATAAGGATTTCCCAGAACTGCCGCCCATGAAGTCGATTATGAACCACAGGAGATTAAGGTGAATTGAAATGAGATCGTTTCGCTTGCTGGCGGCATTTCTCTTGATGGGCTGCATTGTGTTGCCTGCTGCGTCTGCTCAGGGTGAGATCACTCTAAGCATCTATGTTCACGAGGGCAATCTCAACGGAACCATGCTATCCGATGTCCGGATTACGGGTCAGGATGCAAAGGGAAATTCGCTGACATCCACAACAGAGGAAAATGGCATTGCAGTTATTAAGGGCATGCCCGGAACCTGGCAGCTCAACTTTGAAAAATCAAATTACCAGCCACTTGCGCTGTCTTATGATGCTCTGCAGACCGAGGAAGTTGCCGCTTATCTGGAAAAAACGGTATCCTCACAGCCAATCACTCTGACCGTCTACGTTTATGAAGGAAGCTTGGATGGAACTGAGCTTTCCGGAGTTCAAATTACAGGCCGAGATGCCGCCGGAGGCGAGATTAGCGCAACTACTGATGCTGACGGGGCTGCGGTCATCAGCGGAACTCCCGGATCATGGGAATTGAGCTTGGCCAAAGACGGATACGAATCTGTAATCAACCTGAGCTTTGAAGCTGCCGAAACAGAGGAGGTGGGAGCCTATCTGGAAAAAGCTGACTGAAGAGTGATCAAGGGACAATAAGATAAATTGCTCCCCAGATCTTCTTCCTCTTTTAACATTTCCTCCTTCACATTTTTTGCAGTACTACTCACCAGTATCTGGATAGATTATGCTGCAAAATGCAGCGCTGCTTTTGCACATCTTTAGAGAAGAGGCATAACGGCAACTGCAATAACATATCACCTATGTAAATTTGTTTTTGCCTCATAATTTGCATGGTTGAGAGAGATGGAAGATCTCCTTGCATTTTGCGTGTCCGTTCCTGGGAAGCTTGCAGGAGCGCAAATAACAGTCCCTTTGTCTCGACTGGAAGGCATGCGGATTGGCTTGCAATCGTATCCTGGTAGATCAGCCTTCCCAGCTCCAAGAAGGCCTCGATGAAAAGGCTGAAAGCTGAATCATCTGCATCGCAGCGCCCATGCGTGGCCGCATAGCCGCATCCCTTGCAGCTCTTATCATGTCCGTACTGGATGCAAAATGGACAGGTGGAAGGCCGGGTGGGCAGGTGGCCCAGCATTGTGAGGCTCAAAGCGCGGGCGAACTTGTGCAGCTCCTCAGGCTCAATCGTCTCCAGGCGGCGGGAGAAGAGATCCGCCCAGCGGAGGTATTCCCGGCAATTTACATCAATGGCAGCTTTGGCCGCCTGTAAGGATGCAGGATCAATGTCCTTTGCAGCCGCATCAAGCTCTTTAGCGCGATTGGTCATGCTATTGGCGTTAGCCCATTTATTTCTTATTTTTCTCTAGAAGCTCAATCAGCTCTTTCAGAGTGTACCGGTCCATGAGATGCAAAATCCTATCCATTTCCTCATAAAATTGCCTTGTTTTCAGCAAGATGGCGCTCATCTCTTCAGCCACCTCTTTATGGCCCTCCAGATCTTTCTCAATCTGATTGAGCGCCTGCAAAAACGAATGGATCTCAACCTTTGCCGCAGACAGGACAACCGGCCTCATCGCTTCCGTATCCTTCTCCAGAGCATAACGATGCTGTTTATAGCGGCGCGGCCTGCCCACCGGATCTACCACGCGCCGCACCATGCCCAGGTTTTCCAGATAGCCTATGTTGGAGCGCACAGTCGTTTTGCTGTAGCCGGTCTTCTCGGCCAGTGTATCGAGTGACATAGGTTCGCTTTCCAGGAAAAGGGTGCCCCTGAGTATACCCATTGCATCTCTCCACCCATTTTTTTGGGCGGATTTAACGCAAGCATCAATGATGGGCTTCTTTAGCGCCAGCTTTTCTTCATCGTTCACATTACGCAAGTCGATCACAACGTTTAAGTATTTTGCGATTATTCGGTTCGTTCGACAAAATCCGAATAGAAGGTTTTAATGGCATGATCGGCTCAGAACGACTCGGGATATGGATCACTAGAAATCCTGCGATAATCATCGCCGCAGTAATTCTCTTGACACTGTTCTCCGTTCACTATGCTCAGCAGATAGAGAGTCAGGGCATGACTACAGAGAGCTTTGTGTCAAAGAGTTCATCACTTTATCAACTATATGATCACTTATATCAGGAGAACTTCGGTGTAGATGGCAATATCGTTCTGATAGAAGGCGATGATGTAGCAA
>JAQTXY010000014.1 GCA_028688535.1 Methanothrix sp.
GTGTAATAGGGTTTGCCATCACTACCTGAAAGAGTGTTTTTCGTATCGAACCACAAACTTGCCATTGCTACTGTGGAAGAGCCACTCAATCGGGCAAACTGATGCACATTCACACCATCACGTTTTCCGGCTAGTTTTGTAGAATCTGCGATATTGTATGCTAGCAAATTTTCGGAACTCGCATCATCCCATTTATTTGCAGCACTCAAAATTGCTTGTTTTGTGGCTTCTTTAGTCACAGTATTTGGCATGCCCTTGGAATTGAAGCTTAGCGGAACGTTTCTCTTAGACCAAATCGCGCCATCCAGAGCATATAAATCGTTAGGATCGTAGCTAAGGAGTGGCACCCAGGAACTTGGATCATCGTAATTATAATAAGTACCTGGAGTAATTATGCCTCCGTTCTCAACTAAGCCTTTTTCGTGGTTTATCGCAACCAAGCCAAAATCCTTAAGATTGCCGTCTGATGTCAGTTGCTGGCCATTCGCACTGAAACCTAAGGCACCAGAAGAAACATACGAGGACGTCTCCTCATCCAAGCATGCCTCTTGATCCACCGATACCGAGCCGATGATTGAGGCTGAATTTAAGGATGCTGATTTTAGATCCACTCCGATCTCTTTGCGAGTTATTTAAGACTTCCTCCCCCTCAATTTCATAGTCCCGCTACCAAAGCCATTACTTTATTACAGTTTAAAAAAAATAGTAACCGCAAAGACTAGATCGAACAATTATCAAAATAAGAATATGACACCAACAAAAAAAGGATACGTTAGCTATAAATACCATGTGTTACATATGCATATTTTGATGATTATTCACAATAATCATTAGGATGAAAGTATGACATTGCCTCCAATTAAGGTACACGTCGGTGAGACTTTTGAAGCATCCGTTCCATCGAATCCGGGTAGTACGGGATTTGTTTGCACTCTGGGTAAGATGCCTGCATGCGTATATTTAGTAAGCATGACCTATGTCCCCGGTCACGGAGCACCAGGAATGGTGGGAGTTCCAGGGAGTGAAATATTCAAGTTCGTTGCTATCGCCAAGGGTTCCGGCGAAATTGAATTCAAACATGTCAAATTCTCAAAACCATTAGAGATCTACCCGGAGAAACCGGATATGGTTCACCAGATGGAATACAGGTTTGTTATCGTTGAATGAAGTATAAATGAAAGATGGGTCAGGGATACATACCAATCCTAGCTTTCATAAGTGTGTGTAACCTGCAAATTTATCCATTTATTTTAAGGTCCCCAATCCAGAACGTCATTTTATGAATTTACCTCGATCTGTGGCGTGGATGTGGATAAATCGATATGAATAGATCGATTAAATAAGCCATTGTGTGCGAAATAGGCAGCTTACCGGAATCAGATTTGGGCCGATTTGAGGCGAGCCAAAAAGATTGAATAGATAGTGCGTGCAACTTACGTGCTTTAGCTTATTCTTCGTTGATGTGGCTTGACTCATTGTCCACTCGGTGTGATTTACTCCATTGCCCTCACTACACCGTCCCGCAGCCGCTCTCCGTGAAGCTCTTCTCGAAGACCTCCCTCTCCGGCGCCACCTCTGCGAAGATCTGCGCCTGGAAGTGTTGCACCTCAGTACCCTCATCCAGCCAGGCATCGGGAGGTAGCCCAGCCTTGACGCAGGTCTGGGAGAGAAACTCCTGCGAGTCGAAGCCCCACTCCGGGGCCACCTGGGGCAGGAGCAGGCCGGTGAAAGGCCCTCTGGAGACGATCAGCCCATCCCTGCCGATCACTACCAGCTCGGGCAGCTTCTTTTTAGGCTCTGTGAAGGACTCGGGCTTGGTTAATATGGTCACCTCCATCTCTATCCTTCCTAGCTCTCCCGGGCGCACGCTGGGAAAGCGAGGATCACGGCATCCCGCGTTTATAGCCGAGTCCACGATGGCTTTACCAAGCGACATGATGGGCTGGGGATAGCCGATGCAGCCGCGCAGGTCCCCGTCCTCGTGCAGGGTAACAAAGACACCTCGCTTCTCCTCGAATACGGGTGGAAGGCCCTGGGGCTGTATGATCTTCTTCTTCTCCGTATAGCCGGTCAGAGCCTCTCTGGCCAGATGAACGGCCAGTCGGCCTTCTTCCAGTGTCAGCATAGTCATGATAATGCACGGTATAATATTAAAAAGTTATCCGGAATTTATCAGGGTCTCCTGATCTGAACCAGTTATTTATATACGGCTTTTCAAAACAATCCTATCTAGTGAGAAATATGAAAAAAATAGCAATGATCGCAATTGTTATTGGCCTGGCTGTCTTTTTCACGGCCATAATGGCCCAGTCGGACAGCTCCAATCAGATGGCTGCCGATGTAATAACGCTGCAAGAGCCCCACATCGATGGCGGAATAAGCGTGGAGAAAGCCCTTTTGGAGCGGCGGTCCATAAGAAGCTTCTCGGATGAGGCTTTAACTCTGGAGGAGGTATCTCTGCTCTGCTGGGCTGCTCAGGGCGTGACGGATGACAAAGGCCACCGCACATCCCCTTCCGCGATGGCCACATACCCGCTTGAACTCTATCTTCTGGCAGGAAATGTCACAGGTCTGCCTTCCGGCGTCTATCACTACTCACCTCAGGGACACAATCTGACCGCCATATCCGAAGGAACCAAGATCCCTGAACTCTTCAACTCCAGCATGGGCGGCAAGGAGGACTGGCGCAAGAGCGCTCCTGCGGTCTTCATAGTCACCGGCGTCTTTGAGCGCATGAACAAAATCCCAGGTCAGGACCTGAGCAGGTTCGTTTATGTCGAGGCGGGAACTGCGTCTGAAAACCTGCTCCTTGAGGTCGTCTCCCTGGGACTTGGATCAACCTATACCGCAGGCTTTGATGAGAACAAGACCCGAGAATATCTCAGTCTTGAATCCGGTGAGACGCCCATCGCGGTCCTGCCTGTAGGTCATAAGCTTGAAGCAGATTGAGCCGAAAAAGCCCTCCTTCTTTTTTCTGCTTTCTATTTCCAGTCAAGTTTATTCCAGTACTCGTACTCGTGCTCCCAGCTTTCTTTGTTCATCTGGACAAGCTTCTTGAAGTACTCACGGATCTCCTCTTGCATCTCCCTCTGCTCGATATAGTCGCGTTTGATCCTGATATCCTCGGCCAGAGATTTGCCGAGCAGGAAGGCCTTCTTTTCCGCGCCCTCTTGTGCCGCAGTACCCTGGTTCATGGCCGCACCCACGCTTCCTGTGACAAAGGCTCCAAAGTTGAGCATGAGGCCGTCCAGGTATGTTGTAACCTGATCGTAATTGCTCCCGCCGCTGGACACACTGCAGCAGTACTTGCCCCGCAGTAGCTGGCAGTGAACGGCATCAGCCATGCGGTCGATGAACGTCTTCATCTGGGCGGTGACACTACGGAAGTAGTTGGGACTGCCCCAGACCAGACCATCCGCAGCCAGGATCTTCTCGTAAAGCCCCTGGAAGTCGTCTTTGTGCACGCATTTGCCTTCCTTGAAGCATACCTGGCATGCGTTGCAGAACTTTATATCCAGCTTGCAGACATCCACCACTTCCACCTCTGCGCCCGAAGCTTTCGCTCCGTCCAGGGCAGCCTGGACCAGACGCAGGGTCATGCTCTTTGAGCCGCGAGGGCTGGCACAAATTCCTAAGACCTTCATATCTTTTCCTCCATTGACTTATTATGATTATCTTATGTATTGATCTTTTTCGATTCAGGTTACCACTGCATTCTTGAAAACCCGCCAGGCCACCAGGAACATAACCGCGGCAAATCCAGTAAGCGCCAAGAAGGAATGCATGATCTCGGAGCTGCTGTAAACATAATGAATGCCGATGGCGTAAAAGTCGTTTCCTACGGCAAAGTAGCGTACTCCATTCACCAGGTGGGTGAGGGGGTTGAACTGGGCAAGCATTCTCATCTGGGCCGGGAAGGCATCAATGGGGTAGAGGGCATTGCTGGCGAAGAACAACGGCAAGGTGAGAAGGGTGATGACGGCCTGCAGACCCTCGGGAGTGTCCATGCTCATGGATATGGCCGAGGAGAGGAAGAGAAATCCTATGGAAAAGACGCCCACAAAGAGCAGAACACCCAAGACGGCACCTGCCGTCTGCAGCAAGGTGTAGCCGGGGAAGAAGCGCACACCTATGAGAAGGCCAAAGCCCATGATTACCATCACCTGGATGAAGGATTTGGTGACTCCGGACAGGCCGATGCCCAGGATGATGTGATTGCGGGGCATGGGACTGGCCAAGAGCTCTCTCATCAGTCCCCAGTTCTTGTCGAACAGCAAGGTGATTCCGCCAAAGAGGCTGGTAAATAGAGTGGTCAGAGCAATCACTCCCGCCCCCATGAAGGTCAGGTAGGAGACGGCTGTCGCTCCTTCGGGCACGGTCATGCCGGCACCAAGCCGCGAGAAGTTGCTGGACATGGCAGCCCCGTAAAGCGCCATCCAAAGAGCCGGCTGGATGAGGGAAACGACAAGAGCGATTCTAAAGCGGACGAAGCGAAGCATATCGCGCCAGTAGATGGTTATGAATTCCCAGGACATATCATCTGCCTCCTTTGGGCTGGGGCAGACGACGCAGCTTCCCTGCACCCGCTTCTCTGATGTCTCTTCCTGTGTGATGCACGAATACATCATCCAATGTGGGCTTCTTCAGGTTGACGCTGACGATATCGATGCCCCTTTCCCGCAGCCGATTCATGATAATGGGAAGGCAGTGCGTGCCGTCCGCGTTGATGGTGGCAACAAGGCCCGAGACTGCGGCCTTGACATTGCGAACGGCCTTCATGCTCCGCAGCATCTCTTCCGCGGCTGCATTGTCGCTGGTGTCCAGATAGATCATATCATTTCCCAGGGCATCTTTGAGCGTGGTCGGGTCGCCGGAGGCAATGATCTTGCCATGGTCCAGGATATCGATCCAGTTGCTGACCTGGTCAGCTTCATCCATGTAGTGAGTGGTAAGAAAGATGGTGGTTCCGGAATCGTTGACCTTTTTAATGTAGTCCCACAGCCGGCGCCTGGTCTGAGTGTCCAGGCCGATGGTGGGCTCATCCAGAAAGAGCACTTTGGGCCGGGTCATCAGTCCCCGGCCTATCTCCAGCCTGCGCTTCATGCCGCCCGAAAGAAAACGGGTGCGCACATTTCTCTTCTCCTCCAGCTCTACCAGTTTTATGATCTCGTCAATTCTATCTTTTCGCTCTGCTTTGGGCATGGAATAGATGCGGCCGTGCAGCTCCAGGGTCTCCCAGACGGTGAGGTCGCGGTCCAGTGTCTCATCCTGAAAGACGATGCCTATGGAACGGCGCACCTGCACCGGCTCTTTGGCCAGGTCGTATCCGGCAATGACGACGCTGCCCTTTTGCACAGGCAGAAGGGTGGTGAGAATATTGATAACCGTGCTCTTTCCTGCCCCGTTGGGCCCCAGGAAGGAGAAGATCTCGCCTTCCCGCACGAAGAAGTTGACTCCGTCCACGGCTTTAAAGTCACCGTATTTGTATTCGAGATCCTTGACCTCTATAATTCTCTCGCTCATTTACAGGGTAGTATTTCCACCTCAGAGAATTTATAGATGACAGGTTCACGCGAAGGCGCGAGGCCGTAAAGTTCCGATAGTCTTAATTTATTTGCCAGCCAAACTAAGCCAGGTAGTTCAGCCAAAAAATGATAGCGCGATAAAATGGAGTGATGAAATTGACAAAAACCGAGGATTTCTTGATGGAGGCTTTTGCCGGAGAGTCGCAGGCGAACAGGAAGTACACCGCTTTTGCCGCCCAGGCCGATAAAGAGGGATTTGCTCAGGCTGCCAAGCTCTTTCGGGCTGCCGCTGAGGCTGAGGCGGTGCACGCCGCCAATCACCTTCGCGCCCTCAAGGCCATCAAGACCAGCAAGGAGAACCTGCGCGAGGCCATCGCTGGCGAGACGCACGAGTTCAAGGAGATGTACCCGGAGATGATTGCCGCCGCGAAGGCTGAGGGCGCCAGGGATGCAGAGAGAAGCTTCAATTACGCCAATGCCGTGGAGGAGTACCACGCCCGGCTCTATCATGATATGCTGGAGAACCTGGAGACTAAGAAGGAGAGCTATCCCTACTTCGTCTGCCCGGTATGCGGCATGACTGTGGAGAAAGAGGCTCCGGAGAAGTGCCCCGTCTGCGGCGTGAAGGGAAGTATGTTTAAAAAGGTCGAGTAGATCGGCATCATCCTCTTTTTCAACGCCCTGCCAGCAGAGATATCATCTATTATTACCACTATTTGCCATCCGCTAATGAAGGTCTATTCTATCAATACAAGATTCGACAAACCTATTGATCTTGGAAATACTAAATTCGAAGGGCATGCTGGATTTAGGGGGCGATCTTCAAGGGCGACGGTGACTTTTCAAATACGCAATTCTGGCGTTCACAACCTTATACCACTTCGCCCTCTTCCGGAGCGTGCCGCGAGATTACCAGCCATCTGGCCAGCATCTCGGCCAGCTCTCCCGGCTGGACCGGCTTGGCAATGAAATCGTTCATCCCCGCCTGGAGGCATCTCTCCCGGTCGGCCTGCATGGCGGAAGCTGTCATGGCGATGATGGGAATGCTGGGACTGCTCGCCTCAGCCTCTTTTTGCCGGACGGCGCGGGTGGCCTCGAAGCCGTCCATCTCAGGCATCTGGCAGTCCATCAGCACCAGATCATAGGAAGCATTCTGCAGAGCTCGTACCGCCTCGCGGCCGTTGGCCACCACATCCGTTCGGCAGCCCAGCCTCTTCAGCATGGCCAGGGCAACTCTCTGGTTTACGGGATTATCCTCTGCCAGCAGGATGCGAACCTTGCCAGGAAGGACGAGAGCCGGGACGGCGGGTGTGGGCGCTACCTGGCTGGAGAAGGCAATCGACTGCGCACTGTGATCACTCTTCTCGAACCTGACTGTGAACCAGAATGTTGATCCTACTCCCTCTGTGCTCTCTGCTCCGATCTTGCCGTTCATCATCTGAACCAGTTGTTTGGAGATAGCAAGACCCAGGCCTGTTCCTCCGTATTTGCGTGTGGTGGAGCCGTCTGCTTGCGTAAATGGTGTGAATAAAGCCTTCAATCGGTTGGCCGGGACGCCGATACCTGTATCGCTCACCGAAAAACGAAGCGTAATATTTGTCTCTTCCTCATTCTCCACGATCACCTTAATTTGGACCATGCCCCGGTTGGTGAACTTTACAGCATTGCCACCCAGGTTGGCCAGAATCTGACGCAGCCTGCCTGCATCGCCCCGCAGCAGCATGGGCACATCCGGATCCACCAGGCAGGTTACCTGCAACCCTTTCTCCTGAGCGCTCCTGGAGAGGAGATCGGTTGTATACTTCAGCACGCCGGCCAGATCGAAGTCTTGCATCTCCATCACCAGCTTGCGGGCCTCAATCTTGGAGAAATCCAGAATATCGTTGATGAGTGCCAGCAGCGCTTCGCCGCTGCTGTTGATGGTCTGAGCGTATTCCTGCTGCTCGCTATTCAAATCCGTGTCCAGCAGCAATTCGGTCATGCCTATGACGCCGTTCAAGGGCGTGCGAATCTCATGGCTCATGTTGGCTAAAAATTCGCTCTTGGCGGCGTTGGCCTTTCTGGCAAGTGCCGTCAATTCATTAGCCTTGGCAATTGCGATCTTCAGTTGCTGGTTGGCCTTTTGCAGCTCCTCCTCCGCCCACTTGCGTTCGGTTATATCCCGGATGATGCCCACAATAAACTTGCCGCCGGAATTGTCCGTATACAATGTCTTCTTGGTTATTATGGTGCGATCCTTCCCCTGAGAATCAGTTATAGTTTCCTCATTTACGTTCTCTTTTCCCGTTTCAAAGACCTTCTCATCCTTCTCCAAGAATACGGCAACCTGCTCAGAGGGAAAGAAATCGTAATCCTTCTTTCCGAGGAGTTCCTCGCGGATGTGGCCCGATAATGCACAAAAAGCGTCGTTCACCAGAACAAATTGATGCTGCCGATTCTTGACGAATAATGGATCGCCGATGGAATTGATGATCTTTTCCAGGTAGTCTTTGGATTCTTTCAGCTCTTCTTTTGCTCTCTTGCTCTCGGTAATATCGCGAATGGATTCGATGGCGCCCAGGCGTTTTCCCTTGGCATCGAAGATCGGCGCTCCCGTCGCCCACACATGCGCACCCCTGCCGCCAAATAATGCCGGCGTAAATATTTCTGCGTAGAGTGTGTTGCCTTTTCGTCGCACATATTGATAGTTGGATGCAATTTCCGTATCGTCCTTATCTAATAGATCCAGCAACTGTCGCCGCCTTTCTCCATAGAACGGGATGGCATAGGCATGGTCGCCCTGCCCGATCATATCCTTCTTGTTGACACCGGTCATCTCCTCCATGGCCCGGTTCCAGGCGATTACCTTCCCTTGCAGATCGATGACAAAGGTTGCATCGGGAAGAAACTCAATAATCGCGGCCAGCTTGCTCTCCGATTCCTGCTTGGCATCATCTCTTTGCTTTTGCTTAGTGATATCGGACAAGATTCCGGTTATTCCTAATGTCCGACCCTGTTCGTCGATCTCAATTCGACTGGAGGTCCTAACATGTCTATATCGATTGCCTTTATCCCGAACGCGAAATTCGTAAGGCTCAAGCCTGCCTTGCATTGTTTTGCACAAGCTGTCTTTCAAGCCGGGCAGATCCTCGGGATGAACGAATTCTGCGAAGCATTCTCCGATTACTTCTTCTGGCCTGTATCCCAACAGTCGTTCCACAACAGGACTTATGTAGATGATGATACCCGCACTATCCAGTGTAAATATAGCATCGTTGAGATTTTCTACAAAGGTTTTATATCGTTCTTGCGATCTCTTAAGTGCTTCTTCCATGATTTTGTGTTCTGTGATATCGATCAAGAATCCCTGGTAGGATGAAACCACATTAATAGGATCATCTTTCGCGTCGACCATTGCATCAGCCTGGATGGAAACCCAGACCCTCTTCCCGTCTTTGCGAAATAGCTCGGCTTCGAAATTCTTTACGCTGCCACATTCTTCCAGGAGGCGGTGAAACTCTTGTTGCCGGAAAGGATCGGCAAAAACCTGCCTATCGATGTCTGTGACGGAATTTATCAGATCCTCTGGAGAATCATATCCCAGGATGTGAGCAAGAGCAGGATTTGCAATCGTATAGCGTCCTGCAGCTGATGTCTGAAAGATCCCTATTGCCGCTTTTTCACAGAGGTATTGGGAAATTTCTCGATCTCGCATCCGATCGTATTCCATCTAGATCTTTCCTGTAGTCTTCCGAGAATATATTAGTCACCCGATATACTTTAACCTGATGGATTTATCAAAAGAGCAAAAAATATTTACACCAAGCGACCTATCCGTATTGCCATGAGATACAGTATGCTTTTTGTGCTGGCCCTGTTGCTCTGCAGCTGCGGAGCACTCGGCCAGATTAATGACACCACGTTTGATGAATTGATGACCTCAGCCTTGCGGTCTCTGGTGGTCGACACTTCTGCCAATCTCGAATCGTACCGCTTTACCATGGAGATGGAACAGAAAATAGATATGGTTAACCTCTCCTCTGGCGATATTCAGAAGCTTTACTCGCATTCAATCGGCTACGGCATGGCTAACACGACCGAGAGGGCTCTCAAGTTGTCCCTTGCCTCTCTCTCCTACGCAAAGGACGATGAGGGCAACACCAGCGCCACTGCGATAGAGGAGTATCTTATCAACGACACCCTCTACCTCAAGGCCGATGGAAACTGGACGGCCATGAAGATCCCCGGCGTGGCGGATACCTGGTCGGCGCAAAACACAATGAATCAGCAGCTAGAGATGTTCAATCAGTCTCGCCTCACTCTGATTGGTTCGGAGAATGTGGAGGGAGTGGACTGCTACAAGGTCCGAGCGGAGATTGAGATGGGCGCTATAGCCGATCAACTCTCTGCAGATGTGACTTCCATTATGCCTATGCAGAGCATGAACTACAGCGAACTCTTCCGCAATATGGCCCTGGACGTCCACTATTGGATCACCAAAGATACTCATCTTCTCAAGAAGACGGATGTAACAGAGGTATTCGTAGTGACACCTCAGTCTTTAGGCCTGTTTGGCAATGATTCTGATGCCATGGAAATGCGAATAAATTCTGAAGTTTCCATGCTCTTCGAGGGCTTCAATGAAAGCGTGAACGTCAAGCTTCCGGCTGAGGCTATGAAGGCCCAGCCCTTCCCCATGGGTCTGATGGCCTCAGAAGCAGCAGCTTCTGTCCTGGAAGACAATAAGACAATGTTGAACGAAACACTGCAAAATGAAACAATGCCCGTAAAGTAGTCCTGCTCAGGCCGCTGTGGCGGCTTGAGTCCCATTTTTCCCAAAAGAAATGATGGTCACATCATCCTCTTTCGCCAAGCCAAGAGGAGCATGCCAATTGACAGAAATGCAGGCAGCACACCCATGCCGGGTGATTGTTGTGCAGTCTCGTTTTCGAAAAGATCATCATCTAGATGAGTCTTCTTCTTGGTGCTCTTGGCAG
The DNA here is from genome assembly GCA_028688535.1 of Methanothrix sp. Classification (GTDB taxonomy): domain Archaea; phylum Halobacteriota; class Methanosarcinia; order Methanotrichales; family Methanotrichaceae; genus Methanothrix. The sequence goes on from JAQTXY010000014.1 coordinate 10,502, forward strand.
CCATACCCAAGCTTGAGACTCCTATAATCTTGGCAGCACCATCGGTAAAGGAACTCGTTGACTTTGATGAGACGCTCTTGCTGTGAAAACTGCTCGATTTCCCTCCGCTTCTTCCGCTCGACTTGGCATCTATAGCCGTTACGCTTACCAGAAACAATACGATCAGCAATACAAAGATAATTTTCAGCTTCATCTCAATCAATGCCCCAGGTGGCCGCCCGAACTGCTCTCAATCGGCCCGGCATCTTCGTATCCCTGTCGCTGGCCCGTGCCGGCAAGACGGGTGAGCATCTCGGGATAGTAGAGCAGGCGAACCGCATTCAAAGCATGCTCCTCGGCGCGCCGTTTTGCGAGAGATGCCAGCGTGCGCTCATCAGGCGCTTCATCTTCATGCACAAAGACCTCGATGATGTGCCTGTTGGTCATGAGCTGAGCAGCAATCAGGCCGGTAGAAGCCTCGTGGGCGCACATCTTATCCTTCTCAACCGGCCCGGGCATGCCCAGGGCCATGACGATGTCGCATTTCTCCTCATCCATGAGCTTTTTAGCGGCGACGGGCAGGTCCTTGATGCCGGGAACAGTATAGCGGATGATCTCCGCTGAAGCCTCATTCTTTATGACGCGGATCGCAGCGCGGGCCATATCCACCCGAGCAAATGTAGTGTCGGCGATGCCGATGCGTTTCATGGCCAGAGGAATGATGAGAAAAGTTATTAGGCTTATCGGTCTGCCCGCAAAGTAACCAGCTACCGCTAAGGGAGCTTCAACCGACATAGTTATTAAGGTGTGGTTGGTTTGCTGATGGCTTGTGGCCTGGGGCGGCTTTTTGTTACAATCTCCCTTCCTTTACCTTTTGCCGCCTCGGGCCATCTCCTACTTTCCAACCAATGACAATTCTTTGCAGATTAATTTGTCGGACGAGGCCCGCAAAGCTCCCGAATCTTTTCCGCCTGCGTGATCACCTCCGCAAAGTTGGTTGCCGCTCTCCCCCAGGCGGCCGCCTTTGCAGAACTCTTTTCCTCCAGCATGGCCCGGTCAAGCCACCAGACCGCTTCCCAGTAATTGTCTTCCGTCTCCGCCCACAATTTTGCTGCTTTTTGCTGCGGCTCTTTTCCCATTACCTGGACCGTCTTCCACATGGCTGCTGACGCATCTTCTTTGAGGTTAAATACCAGGTCTTCCGGTCGCGATCCTACTGTAAAGTTGACATAAGTTCCCATCTGGCCGCCAGCCAGGGTGCCCCAGTAGGGCATGCCGGGATTTCCCGTGCAGATGGAGACCTTATGATCAGCAGGGATAGCTATCGCCGAATAGAGTGTCGCAACATCCGGGCGGAAACGGTTGATGGTATTGGTGCTCCAGGGATCGTCAAGATGCCATTTCTTCCCGTCCCACCAATCAGTTAAGGCGAATGTCTCAACGGCTGATGAATAGTCGAATTTTCCCAGCCGGTCATTGATCATCTTCTCTGCTGTCAGGTATCGATAGTAGCTGGAAGGGTAATACTTGAGTGGGTCCCAGATAGGTTGAGAGGGCTTCATGGTGGTGTTCAGATAATGGTTGGTTACTACCAGATAATCCGACTCGTTGTTGTCCCCGGCTCGTCGCAGAGCATACCTGGCCCGAGTGGCCTCCAGAACAGTGACATTGCCCCCGGCATCAAGGAGCATATGATTAAGGCCGAACATGCGTGTAGAGTTGATGAGGAAATCTTCCGCTTCCGGGACGTTGCCACAGGTCATGGCCACATAGGGCAGCTCCAGAAATCCTGTAATGCCGGGGCCGTTGTCGCCGGGCCCCTTCTGGGATGCTGCTGCCATGATGTAAATTAAACCCTTATCGTTGAAGGCAGAGTTGCTTCCCGTTCGCCCTGCACCGCTGGGTATGATGCAGGAATTGCCGGAATCTGGGTAGAGGGCAAGGATGATCGAATAGGAATTAGATGGCAGATGATAGTAATCGAAATTTGTCCCCGCGATCATACCTTTGCCGGTGGTGTTGCCAAATGCGGCTATAATCGTGCAGTGATCGAGAGGCTGCGGCCCTTGCCTTCCACCCCAGTAGAGCATAACCACCGGATCGTCCTGACCGAACTGATAGCCCTGATCGATCATGCCGTCCGTTATGCCCTGGAAGAATGAGAGAAAATCAAACTGGGGAAGCTCTCTGGCGATATATTGCCGGTATTCCCGGCAGCCCTGCAAGATCTCCTGCGAGGAGTTCTTTGCAAGAGCACTGGCCCAGGCGGCGTCCCGCACGATGGCAATATACTGGCCAGCCTGAAGGGCATACTGATAGCCCATATCATAAGGACCGCCCTGCAGCACAACAATGGGCATCATGCCCGGTGGAGGGAGATAGGATTTTGATGAGATTCCCACGGACTGATAAGAATTATTTAATTGGTCGCGAGAAAGACTGGCAGGATTTGTCTTTTCTGCATCTTCGGCGTTAGCGATCCCGGAGAAAGAGCAGTAAACCAAGATACAGAGCAGGATAAGAACCAATTGAAATGAATAGTATCGGGATTTTTGTCGGAACATGCTACAATATAACGTACCTATTCGATAAAATTCTTTTTGAGTGAATGCGCCTACTAACATCGTCCTTTTTTCATAGATCATAGTAAAGCACCAAGGAGACACGCTCCCTTTAGGGGGCGGGAGGAATTGGGTACGCTTCCCAACGAAGCATTTATCATATATGAATACATACACTGCATCAAGATGACGGAACAAGTTCTAACGGTCAACTGCAAGCTGAGTCCCACGGACTCCCAGGCCGAAGAGATAGAAGATACTCTGAAAGCCTTTGCTGATGCCTGCAATTGGATCAATCAGACTGTCCCTCCAAAGACGGTGAACCATGTTCGCATACATGGCATGGTTTACCATGACGTTAGAGCTAAGTTCGGCCTATCTGCAAACCTGGCCGTGAGAGCAATCAACCGTGTCGCTGGTAATCGAAAGACGGCCATTCAGAACGGATCTAAGGTCAAGATCTTCAAGCCGACCAGTATAGATTACGATGCCAGGATCTTTGCCTTCAGAGAGCACGATGAAGAAGTTAGCGTAACTCTCTTGAGATCAAGACAAAGGATTAAGTTGGTTCTTGGATCGCATCAGAAAGATCTGCTCCGAGGATCAGAACCTACCAGTGCAACGCTCTGCAAGAAAGGATCTAGGTATGACATCCACATCAACGTCAAGAGCGAGGCACCTGAGCAGATCCACGTTGACACGATTCTAGGTGTCGATCTTGGCATAACCGACATAGCAGTTACATCCGAAGGTCAAAGGTTCTGCGGAAAGACTATCAAACTAATCAATAACCATTATGCGTCTATGCGTGCTGTTCTACAACAGAAAGCCGTGAAAGGTACAAGAAGTACCAGGCGACGATGCCGGGAACTTCAGAAACGACTATCGAGCAAAGAAAGCCGCTATCAAAGACAGATTAACCACGAAATCAGCAAAGCAATTGTGACCAGAGCGCAGGAGATCTCAGCTAAGATAGCTCTGGAAGATCTGACGGGCATCAGGGAAGACGTGAACCGGAAAGCCGGTAAGAACCAGAGACGAAGGATCAACGGTTGGGCCTTCTATCAACTCAAAGAATTTCTGGCATACAAGGCACTGCAAGCTGGT
>JAQTXY010000318.1 GCA_028688535.1 Methanothrix sp.
GTTGAGTCTGAACTGGTGTAAGCGTTCTTTCTGACTGGACAATGCTATCTATTTGGATTTTATAGGCAAAGGTCCTGGCAGCGGCTGATCCTGCCTCTGAGACTGTGATTGTGATATTTTGCATAGTTCCTCATCTCCTATTGTTGCTCGATTCCAGGGCCCTTTGGGCCTTGCGCTCGCAATAGTCCTTGGGCTCCAGATGTACCACCACATCCCTGACCCCAGGAATCTTGCTCTTTATCATGCTCTCTACATCTTCCCCAACTTTATGGGCTGCATCAATGGATAGCGACGAGTCCACGCCGATATGCAGATCTACAAAGATCTCCCCGGTCATGCCTCGGGTGCGAACCCCGTGGCAGGTGCAGACACCCTCTACCGACTTTGCCAGATCGATTATTAAGCTCTCTTCCACCAGAGCTTTGTCCAGCAATACCTTGGAGTTGTCTCTTACTATCTCAAGACCGGTCATGATGATCAAGCCGCAAATAAGCAGAGCTATAGCCGGGTCAGCCAGAGGATAGCCCATCTCGACTGCCGCAAGGCCCAGGATGACGCCCACAGAGGCCAGGATATCGCTTCGCGTATGCAGGGAGTCGGCCACCAGAATGCTGCTCTTCAGCTTCTTTCCCAGAATATATTCGTAAGCAGAGACACCTATATTGATGAGCAGAGTTATGCCCATAACTGCGAAGGACATCTCGGTTATCTGGGGAGTGGACTGGCTGTGCAGGCGATTTACTGCCGCCAGTACCAGCTCTATTGAACCGGCAAATAGCAGCACGGCTATCCCCAGAGAGGCAAAGGTCTCGAACTTGGCATGGCCGTAGGGATATTCTTTGTTGGGAGGGCGGGACGCCAGGGAGATGCCCACTAGGCCGATGATATTGGAGGTGCCGTCTAAGAGAGAATGCAGACCGTCTGCGCTCATGGAGAGTGAGCCAGTGAGAAGGCCATAGCCTCCCTTGGCCAGGGCAGTTACTATGTTGATCACGAATATTATTAGAAGAATGCGTCGAACCGTCTCATAGTAGGCCATCAGAATAGCTATGAAAGGGAAGCGATAAATAATTTCTTGAATTGTGTGAAGATCATGGGCGATTAGCAGGGACTGGTGGCTGATCGCCTAATCTGGCATTCAGACGACCGTTATCACCGTGGGCAGGCCCAGGCCCTGCAAGTCCTCCAAAGCCAGGACTCTGCGGTTGCCTTCACCATCAACGATGGTGAGATTTTGCAGATGCCAGACACCCGTCTCATTGATCGGGGGAAGAATCATCTTTGCGTTGTAATATCCGTCCTTTGCTGTTCCCATTGTCCGGTTTTGGGCAGAGAAGAGCGCAGCGGCTTCCTCTCCCAACGGGCCGGAAAATGTCGCTCTCGCTGCCCAAACTCCCTGGTCGTCGATGAGGTGAGCGGTGAGGTTTATGGTCTGGGGCAAGGCAGCGGAGATCTCTTGCGGCTCCAGGGTGAAACCGGCCATGCCCGGCGGCTGGTCGTCGGCCAGCGGGCCCAAGGCCATGCTTTGGGGTGGGGCCAGGGGGTCGGCTGCGCCCTCTGAGGAGAAGCATTCGCTGCTGCTGCCAATCTTTACGGTCTTCTCAATGGAAAAGGAGCCCACCAGGTCCTCCACGCTCTTGCCGTAGGCAGAAGCAGGCGAGGCGGCGGCTAGCAAAAGGAGGAGGGCTAAAATTAGGTATCGATAATGCAATACTTCATTCACCTTGAGTACGGTTGGCTGTGGGCGGACAAATATCTTTTCCCTGGCAGGAACTGACAAGCTCTGATAGGAACTGACATATGGGCTAGAAAACCTAAATTACTTTCAGATTGGATTAATTTGTAGTGATCCAATCAGGTGACCAGTTCATAGCAGGCCGCTCCGGCGGAGTGGTCGGTGCTGTCATCCCCTGGCGAGGAGCCTTTGCGGGCGTCGCCCCAGCGCACATATTTCACGCGGCAGGCACACAAAACCTGCGCGTGGGGAGCCTGGCCTGCAAGGTCTCTTACATGCCCAGCGATGCCGACCTGGCATTCTTTCCCATCCTTGCAGCCTGCCGTCCGACGTTGCTCGCCAAGCCCAGGTTGGGCGAAGCGGAGCTGAAGAACACTCAACGCAGCCTGAAGTGCCGCATCTCCGACACCTCCTGGTCTATTGTCAATGTTGTGCTGCCTTTAGGCGATCTTCCCGGGCCAGGGGACAGCGGCAGCCCCCTGATCCAGGATGGACATGTGGTTGGACTTCTGCTATCGCTTAACATGCACACCTGCAAGGGGATCGCCATCTCGGCTGAGATGATAATGAGGGAGATCAAGGTATAATTTGCTACGTTAAAATTTTCCAATATGAAGTAGGATTTAATGAGTGTATTAATTAATAGTTATAGCCAACCATCATGCTCCACCACAAACGAACACCCTTAGGTGCAAAGCCCCCCCCACTCGCAACCTTCATATAGACGTTCAAACACCCGATATCTCACTTTGATCTAAATCGCATTGGAGGAATTAAATGGCAGCAGGACAATTTGGTGGAACGCCCGTACTTATTCTTAAGGAAGGCAGCCAGAGAACGGCTGGCAAGGAAGCACAGAGGTCGAACATCATGGCCGCCAAGGCCGTGGCAGGAGCCGTCAGAACCACACTCGGCCCCAAGGGCATGGACAAGATGCTGGTCGATACTCTGGGCGATGTAGTAATTACCAACGATGGTGTCACCATTCTCAAAGAGATGGATATCGAACACCCCGCCGCCAAGATGATGGTGGAGATCGCCAAGACCCAGGATGCCGAGGTGGGAGATGGCACTACCACTGCAGTTGTGCTTGCCGGTGAACTGCTCAAGCAGGCCGAGGCTCTGCTGGATCAGGATATTCATCCTACGGTTATCGCTGCCGGCTACCGGGCTGCAGCTGACAAGTCTCTGGAGATTCTCAAGACAATCGCCGTAGATGTCTCTGTTAAAGATGCCGAATTCTTAAAGAAGATCGCCGTCACCGCCATGACCGGCAAGGGCTCGGGCACGGCTCGAGAAGAGCTGGCCAATCTGGCGGTTCAAGCAGTTGAGGCCGTGGTAGATGAGGACGGATCCGTCGACACCGACAACATCACCGTGGAGAAGAAAGTAGGCGGCGGAATTACCGATTCCGAACTGGTGCACGGTATGGTCATCGACAAGGACCGGCTGCACCCCAATATGCCCAAGAAGGTCACAGGGGCCAAGATCGCACTGCTCAACGCTGCCATTGAGATCGAGAAGACTGAGGTCGATGCCAAGATCGAGATCACCTCACCCGACCAGCTGCAGGCCTTCCTGGACCAGGAAGAGACCATGCTCAAGGGCATGGTGGATGACATCATGGCCACCGGGGCAAACGTCGTCTTCTGCCAGAAGGGCATCGATGACC
>JAQTXY010000319.1 GCA_028688535.1 Methanothrix sp.
ATCGCGATGGGCATCAAAGAGAAGCTGCAGGTGGGAGACAGGGATCGAGCCGTTCATATCTTTCGTTCCGAGCTGCTTCGCCGGGGCGTCAAACTCAGTCATGCCTCGCAAGCCCTGGCCGAATCACTGGGAGTGAGGCAGCGGGTCGTTCCTATGACAGATGACATTGTTTCTACGGTTGTATCCACTCCAGAAGGTGTGATGCACTTTCAGGAATTCTGGGTAGGGCGCAAAGGATTGCCCGAGGTTCGCGCCCTCTTTTTTGCGGGTCTTGAGGCTGCTCTTCCCTGCCAGACTTTCCTGGATCTGCTGGAAAAGGAAGATACCATTATCATCGGCCCCAGCAATCCTATCACCAGCATCGGCCCCATCTTAGCCTTGCAGGGCGTGCGCGAACGATTGCGAGATAAAACAGTGGTAGCGATGAGTCCATTCATCGGAAATAAACCTGTGAGCGGTCCGGCTGGCAAATTTATGACCGCCAGGGGTGTTCCCCCTAATGATGAAGGCGTGCGATCGTTGCTTGGTAAGGTGGACCTCTTTATAGTGGATAAAAAAAGCAGCTACAAGGGGGATTGCCAGCGCATGAGCACTCTCATGAGGACGAGAAGAGAGAGCGGAAAGGTGGCGAAAGAATTGCTGGAACTCATCTCGGCGGTTTGAGTAGAGCACGGGAGGATTATGGGTTTGATGCTCAATACACTTATCAAGGCCCAGCAAAATACTCTCTTTTCTAGGAATCCAGGCATTGGGCTGATCTCATGTTTATAGGAGTAGACCACGGAACCACGGCCATAAGATTTGCTACCCCCGAGGGGCGCTGCTGGGAGATTGCCAGGGCCAAGGCCAGCCGCCTTTCTGCAGAAGGGATTGTAGAGCTAATTGTTCAGAATTTGGGCAGAGATATCGTCGACTTGGTCGCCCTCAGCTACTCCATGGGTGACGCCTTGACCAGGATTGTAAGGCTGCAGGACGCACCCAATCGCGGCTTAATTCGGCAAGATGGAGCCGGGCAGCATGTGGGCGGCGGCACCAGAGTCTTTGAGGCTATCAAGGTCTCGGGCTGGCCTGCCATTCTTCTGCCCGGCATTCATCGCGCCAGTGGTATCGACCCCCGCCTGAAGGTCTTCTCCCACGGCATGAGCCCGGAAAAAGTGGGCCTGGCCTACGGCGTTTTTAGGGAGATGAGCAAGAATTTCATCGTATGTGATGCTAGCTCCAACACGGTAACATTTGCCGTATTGGAGGGAAAGATCGTCGGGGCCATTGATGCACCCATCTTTGCCCCCGGATTGATGCAAGGTCCGCTGGATGTAGAAGCTATAAGGGATGTCGATTCCGGGAAGATGACTGCCAACCAGGCTTTCAATTGCGGCGGCATTCTCTCCAAGATGGGACGGACAAGCATTGAGGAATGCCAGCCGGAGGAGGAGAGCATGGCCTTCGAATCGCTCTCATTATTCGCAGCCATGGAGATTAATGCCCTCATCGTGCTCTGTCGCGACCTGGGCAAGCCTAAACCGGATATATTCCTGGCCGGCAGCCCGGCTGCAAAGATAAGCCCACGCGTATCTGAGCTACTAGGCCGGGAAGTGCGACCCCTGGACGGTTGTGCCGCAGCACAGGGATGCGCCTGGGTTGCAAAGGATGTATTCGGAGGATCTGAGTTCGTTCTGGGGATTGCCGTAGATGGACCACTCTTCTGCTAAAGAAAAGTTGATTTTTATGGAACCTATTTCAGAAAAAGAGGTACGCGATCTGGAAGACCGGGCTGCATATCTTAAAGGCGAAAAAGCCAGGACTCTTAAAGAAGAAGTCGAAGTGACCCTGGCCAGGGCCGATACCACTCATGCCGATCCGGAACTGATCGGCCGTCTCGATTCTCTTCTATTATCAGTAACTGCGGCATCGCGCGATGTTTGCACAAACACCAGATGCCCACACTATAACACGAAATGTAAAATGAGGTAATAGTAGTCCCGGCCTGGGCCAGGACTGGAAAAAGAAACCCATTATGATTTACCTTACACCGGACCTGCCATCCGACCATTTGTTCAGGACAGTAGGCAAGGCTATGACAAGTATGCCAAATATCACAATAGCGTATATCTGAGACATAATATCCATCTATTTTCACCTCCGGGTAATTGCACCAATTTGCCAAATTCCTATTAGGGCCCGACCATGATAAACTTTTTGCTGCACGATTCGTTATGGAGAGATCCATGTCTAGTTTGTGGCTTTTTCTCAAAAAAGGTAAAAAAGGTATTTAATTAAAAAGCTAAAATGCTAAATTGTCATTTAATTAAATGTAGAAAACATTGAGACGTTTTGGATCAATTAGAGTAATTTAATGAAAAGAAATGCCCATAAATAGAAAAAGCTTAAATAAATGGAAGGTCTGTCATGTGATTTGTAGATCTGCCCTTCAGAATAATGAAGGTCTGTACTACAGGAAATGAATATGGCTAGCTTTACACAAAATGAACCACCCAAGGTTGGGCACGATATCAAAGTTGCGGGATCAATTTCTTCAGAGGATGCTGGTTTTTGCTTCCTCCTTGTATCTGCAATAGTATTCATGATTGCAGCTCTAACAGGACAATTGGCATAGACCTTCTTGCATTTAGATTATCAAAACACTTGGCCCTCAATGCATATATGTGTCACTATCGCGCAGGTTTGAGTTCCCATATAAATATCAAGACTAATTGATAAAAATATTTTTAATTTATTGATTTCAAAGAAAAAAAGCTATTAAATAAATCATGATGGACAAGGGTATCAAATCGCAGTCTTTTAATATGTACGATTGGCATATCATTGTCAATCAACAATGGAGCATCAAACAAGAGAAGAGAGGCGCCCAAACAAATGCCCAGTATCAGATATACCAGAATTGAGATAACACCAGATGCCTATCGTTCTTTAGAGGCTGAAGCGATCCTGCAAGGAAAGACACTAAAGAAGCTTGCGTCTGAGCTAATACTAAAAGGTGTATCTAAAAAAGCGCTGGATTTTGTTCAAGATGCTGCTATGCCATCCATTTCCAGTAGATCCCAAGAGGAAATTGATGAAGAAACCGGAAAAGTGATAAAAATAATTGGGTCAACGGGCATACGTATCGGGGAAGAGACACTTCAAACAGTAAAAGATGTTCTTTTAACGGAGGGATATCAGGAGGCAATGCTATATGTTGCCCAACATACGGCCTCTATGGAAAGAGACGAACTTCACCGGGTGATGGCCATCTGCAGGCGCCATAAACTATCAATCAAGATGGCCGCCTATCTTGTCGAGAATTTGAATGAGATCGAATCAGGCAATTGGATGTAAGAATCTTCTTCAGAAGTAATCCTTATCTGCATTCGGACGGACGATTCCATCCGTTGCCAGCTGAAAA
>JAQTXY010000320.1 GCA_028688535.1 Methanothrix sp.
GCAGCCGTCGCCTTATCATCTCCCAATTCGCCCAGAGCATAAGCGTTGCTCGATCGGACCAAGCTCTCTTTATCTATCAATCCTTTAATCAGCGGCTCTAATGCACTGGGGTCTTTGATGTACGCACCCAATGAGACGGCGGCATTGGCCCTAACGCTGGAGTTCTCATCATCCAGAGCCGAGATCAGAGGCTTCGCCGCCCGTGTGTCGTTTATCACTCCCAGACTGACAGCCACAATGCTTCTCACCGCCGGGTTTTCATCGTTCAGCTTCTCAATGAGCGTTTCCACGGCTCTCTTGTCTTTTATCCAGCCAAGGGCGCTGGCTGCATTGGCCCTAACCTCAGCATCCGGATCATTGAGCGCTTCAATAAGAGGCTCTACTGCTCTGGTATCATTCAGATCGAAGAGGCTTTTAGCGGCTTCTCTGCGAATCTCAACACTCGGATCTTGCAGATCAATAATTGCTTCTTCTACAGGGTCCAGAGTTCCTGGTTCATTTCCTGGTTGCTCATCCTCTCCTGCTGGTTGTGTCTCTTTTCCGTCCAGGGGGGATGCAGACGGCTCTGTGCTTGTGCTGCCGGCATCAATAGACCCCTCAAGTGTGGATAAGATCTCCTTTGAGCCTGATTGCAGAGCGGCAATGGCAGCGTCTGTCTGCAGCTCCCCGGTTACCTTGCTGCCTTTGTTTATGGCGATCTTCTGGAAGGAGACGAGATCAAGCCCGGTTTCATTCACAGGCGTTATAATCTCCAGGTCCAGTTCCCCGGAGCCTGTACCGCTGATGGCGATCTGGTAGCTTTCATCCAGAGGGAGCTGATAGGCTTCCACCTCGCCGGATGCCAGCACCTCTGCTCCCGGGATCTCGTTGATCAGTCGGCCGTTTTCCATTCCCGTGCTCCTTCCTTGCGAATCGGTGAACAGGGCATCGGCTGGACAGTGCACCACTACCAGAGCTTTTTTGAGGCTATGCAGGGCGCCGGCCAGCTGGGAGATGCTTTTCTTCAGGCCCGGGACGAGGGAATTGGTATCTTCCAGAGAAATTTCGCTGTGGGCCTGCGCGGCACTGATTCCGTTGGGTGAGGCCCATTCGTAGCCCATGAAATCGGGGTTGCCCCAATTTTTATCATTGATTATCAGATATATTTGGGGCATAGGGTGAGGAGGCTTTACAGACGAAGCCGGAAAGTTGGGGTCGTAAATATAAACGATAGGATCTTCACCTTCGACCTCGATCAACTTGTAGCCCAGCACGGCATGGCCGGTTGCATTTCCATTCTTTGTTCCGTAGAACTCAATTATGAGTGGTTTTCGCTCGTCCTTCAGTGAGTTCTTTAATGCCTGATGGGTGGCCAGGACTCCTTGATTGAGCTTGGGGGACAATGCATCGGTTTGCAGCGCGGCATAAAGGGGCAGATACCAGGTCCTAACGTAAGCACTGATGCCGGGGGTTGCCTCCTTTTGAGTCATCTTGCTGACCGGCTTGTCCAGAGGCTTTCGGTCAGGTTCCTGGAAATAGATGGCAGAAGTGGCAGACATGCCATAGCAGTGGCCGCCTGAACCAGCCGTCATCATCTTGTTCAGATAATCGTCGATCCGGACATAGGTGGGTGCAAATATCGTTCTCTCCAGCAGGGCCTGATCGCCGGAAAGCAGCCCTCCGCTTGCTCCCGTGACCGTGGCCATGCCGGTGGAGAGAGATTTGCGAACCTGCATAGCACGGCTGATCTCTTTGATCTGCTCCGGCTGGAGGTTGCCGATGACGGTGGTCAGCATCCCTTCCACCAGCTCTTCCGTTTCTATCCCGGATAGATTGAAATTTTTAAAGCTATAGCCGTCCTGGGCAGGATTGTAGGCGCGTTCTCTGTTTTTAGCATAGTAGATGTTGACCTTGATAGCTGCGGAGTTATCATCCGGATGGCTGTCGTTCTCACCGGGAATAAATGCCTGAGCGAGCAATGTGGCGTCCTCAATATTTTCACCCAGCAGATCCCAGACTACCGTACCAGCAGTCTCTTCTCCAGGGGCGATCTCTCCCACCAGGACTGGATCGCCGATGGCCTGGTAGTCTTCTTCGCCGGAGGCAAGGACGTAGAGCTGCAAATGGACATTCTTGGCAACGGCGTCACCAACGTTATCGATCTGGACGACTACTTGCTGCTTATCGGCTGCATCTTCCAGGGGAAGAATATAGTTGTCCTTGAAATAGCTAAGGAAGATGTTCCCAGGGTCGATTTGCAGGTCCGCCTGCTGGGGCGGCTCTATCCCGGATACCTTGTCCAGCCACTGCCTGGCAAGCTGGGCAGTCAGTTCGCATGTATCCCCCCTGCCGTATTGATCGAAGTCCTGGACACCTCCCGTGTACATGGTAGGGTAAAAGCTGGCTACGATGTTCTTGTAGCGGATCTGCAGCTCCTGAATGGCAACGCCATCCTTCCATTTTCCCTCGCTATTTACGAAGACCATCCACTCGACATTGGCAAAGAGGGCACTGGCCTCGCCCGCGCCATTGCCCAGGCGATTGTCGCTGAAGGCGGAGGGGTCCCACCATTTTTTCTCGCCTTCTCCTTTCCTTGCCACGCCGCCAATATGTCGGGCAGATGTCGCAACTTCCGGGCTCTCAAATACTTCCACTACGATGTCGATGGAGGTGGTGGGACAGCCCTCCTTGCTGGTGGCAATCTTCTGCCGGGCAGAAAATTTCTGCACCTTCTCTGTGCCTGAGCCCTTTTCTGCGTCCAGAGTCAGCTCCTGGGCCTCAGCTTGGGCGCTGATGTCGCCATCCATCTGGAAGGGTGAGCTAAGATCTTTGGCCAGGAGCATGTAGTCTGCAGGATTTATGCTCTCCAGCCAGGCGGGAACGCTTTGACTGGAGTCTATTTCCGGAGAATTCTGTCCAACTACCGGCAATACCAGAATGCATAGAATTATACAGATATATTTGAGGTCCATCATTGCTTCCCACTCCTGTTATCCGGATGGATCCAATCCGGGGCGACTTTGAGATAATAATAGTTGTTATGGATCAATAATTACTTAAGTCTTCTTTTCGAACCATTTTCACAGGATTTGGTTTTCAGGGTCTAGCTCCAGCGCCTTCTCATAGCTATCGTTGGCTTCCTCGTATCTGCCCAATTTCTCCAGGGCATAAGCTCTCTCTCTCCAGGCCCGGACATTGGATTGATTGCGCGAGAGAATGTCGTCGTACGATTCGAGGGCTTTGTCCCATCGGCCCATGCTGCCGGCAATATTTGCATTATCAAAATCATCCTGATCGCGGCCTGCGTCCCCCTTAAGGAAATCCTCCGCCCCGAAGAGTAGAAGGCCAGCGAACATGAGGATAATCGTCGTCAGAGCTATTCCGACAAGTATTACGCTCACGAATAGTGCCTGGTCGAT
>JAQTXY010000321.1 GCA_028688535.1 Methanothrix sp.
TTCATCCTAGAGGCATTAAGTAATTTTACTACATATCGATGTGCTATTAGCTCAAATCCCTTCTGCCAAGAATTTCTTGGCGCGAATCTCTTGCCAAATTAAAAATCGCGATTAGGCATGCCTGCTGACAAACAGGTCTCCGTAGATCTCTTCCTGCTCCAGCCATACCTGCTTTCTCTGGGCCATGAAGAGCAAAGAGACATAGTTGGTAACCCCATCCTCCGTCTTGCTGTTTTTGCTGTTTATTTCCTGGAAGGTGACGGTCTTGCTCTCCATGAACATGTCGTCTAAGATGGGGCCTAGCGCTTTGATTCGATCCTCGATCCCCTCATCGTGGGAGACATCCAGGGTCTTTTCCTCGGTGCTGGGCCACCTCTCCCGCATGGCCTTCCTTCTGCCAACCATCTCCGCTTTTTTCAGCTCTGAGATCAGTTCGTCTAATGTTACGGGTCGCTTGGTATGTCGGCGTACCGGTGGGCGGGGAAGATTCTCTTCAATCTCCTCTTCCGGTTCATCCAAAATCTCCTCGATCTCCGGCTCTGGCTCTTCCTCATTTTGCTCTTCCATGGAGTCGGACTTCATGCGCAAGAGGATGCTGGCGTAAAGCAGAGTTCGGGCGGGAATGCGCAGGTCCCTCTTCTCCAGTGAGTCTATGTACTGCAAAAACTTCTCGGTAGCCATGGCAATATCGATATCCCATGGGTCGATCTGTCCACTCTTGGCCAGCTCCACCAAAACCTCAGCCGGCTCTCCGAACTCAAATTCGGGGTCATCTTCCGCTTTCGAATCGGAGGTTGAACTGGCTTGGGGTGTTTCCTGTGAATCCTGGATAGATGGATCGTCGCTCATTTTCGCCTCAGCTTGTGCAGATGCCTGTCACGGTGGTGATGTTGTTCTCCTGCATGGTCACGCCCAGGGTGTACTTGGACTGCAATATCATGGGCTTTCGCAAGGATACTACTATGAACTGAGCCTTGGAAGAGATCTTCTTGATCAGTTTGGCTACTCGTTCCACATTGGCCCCATCCAGAAACATATCGATCTCATCCATGGCATAGAAGGGAGCAGGCCGGTACATCTGAATGGAGAATATGAATGAGAGTGCCGTCAGGCTCTTCTCACCGCCGGACATGGCCTCCAGGCGGTGCAAAGACTTGCCTGCGGGCCGGGCCTTGATGGTCATGCCAGCTGCCAGGGGATCTTCTGGATTTTCTAGGACCAGATCGCCCACACCCTTGGAAAGCTCCTGGAAGATCTGCTTAAAGTTCTTGTTGATCTCGGTGAAGCTGGCCAGGAATGCTTCCCTCTTCATTTGATCGTACTTTTCCAGCTTATCGATGATCGCCTCGCGCTCCTGGGAGAGAGTGGTTCTTCTCTCTGCAAGGAAGTCGTGGCGCGTCTTGACATGATCATATTCCTGAATAGCCATCATATTCACCGGCTCCAGGTCCCGCATGGCCTGTTCCAGAGCTTTGATCTTCTCGGTCACGGCTACGCTATTGGGCGGCTCCTGGGAGGAGTCGACTCCGCGACCCTCGATTTGTGTGCGCAGATCATTGACTTTGGACAAGATAGCGTCTCTGGCATAGGCCGTAGCATTCTTGCGGGCATCAATTCTGTCCTTTTCCCTTTCCGCCTGGTCGATCTCTCTTTGCAGGGCCAGCGTCCTTTCCAGAAGCTCCCCACGCACTCCCTTCAAGCCGTGTAGCTCTCCTTCAATCTCCGCCTCACGTGCCTGGGCGAGGGAAAGAAGCTTATTCAGCTCTATAATTTGCGCATCTGCTGCATCTTTTCTGGCCAGCGCCTCCGCCTTCTGGCCGTCCAGTGATTCTCTTCTGGCTGCAATCTCCGCCAGCTTTTCTCTGCCGCTCTCCTCCCTGATCTTGTCCTTGAGAATCTCGGCATCAATGCCGTTCAGCCTATCTTGCAGACGCTTGATCTCCAGGCTGGCAGCGTCAGCCTTCTTATTCAGTCCGGGAATTTCCGAGCCTTTCAGCTCGCCATCCAATCTGTCGATCTTCTGCTGCACATCGGCCAATGTCTCTTCCGAGATCCTGATTTCGCCTTCCAAAAGGCCAAGCTGCTCTTTAAAGCTGATAGACTCGCCTTCCATGGCCAGCAGACGCTCGCGCTTTTCTAAAATCGATTTATCCAGGTGTGGCCGGGACGATACAATCTCGTCAATCTGGAAGGTTTTCTTGGATATGACCCGGTTTAGCTCCTCCACCTCACGGGAGAGGCGGGATATCTGCTCTTCGATTCTGTCCAGCTTATCAAGCCTTGTGCTGCGCTCGCTTTCGGCATTGGCGATCTTCTCAGACAGCTCGAGGAGCTTGGTCTTCTCTTCTGCCGCAAACTTCATCTTGGAACGGTAGTGGCCGCCGGTCATGGCTCCCGACTTCTCCACCAGGTCTCCTTCCAATGTGACCATACGATACCGACCCATGAGCGGACGGGCAAAAGTGAGGCTCTCTACAACCAGAGTATCCCGGAAGACATACCAGAACGCGCTCTGGAACTTGGGATCGAAGTCTACCAGGTTGAGAGCATAATCTACCACTCCGGCATGATTGGGCCGGGTGGAGAGACTGCCTCGGTCCAATTTGTTCAAAGGAAGAAAGGTGGCCCGCCCGATCTGTGATCTTTTCAGATACTCAATGGCAGCAGAGGCATCCAGATCATTATCGGCCACAATGCTCTGCAGGCGCGCTCCCGCCGCCACCTCGAGTGCCGAAGAGTAACGTGATGCCACATTACCTAGCTCTGCTATGGTTCCGTAAAGGCCTTGCAGCATCTGTCTCTTGATAGCCGATCGAATCGCTTCCACCGCCCGGCTGTATCCCGCTTTATCCTCGGCGGCCCTCATGCGCCCGTCGCTCTTGGCAAACTCTCCCTGCAACCTTTGCAGCTCTCTTTCTGCTTCGGTGATCTCCCGGCGCAGCCGCAGGCGCCCGCTCTCCAGGTCATCCCGGTCCCGCTCCATCTCCATGGCCTTGCTGTTGAAGCCAGCAAGCTCCGCTTTCAGCTTTTCCGTCTCATGATCGAGACCGGCGAGCTTATCAAGC
Organism: Methanothrix sp.; assembly: GCA_028688535.1. GTDB lineage: Archaea > Halobacteriota > Methanosarcinia > Methanotrichales > Methanotrichaceae > Methanothrix. The sequence goes on from JAQTXY010000321.1 coordinate 3,066, forward strand.
GCCTCTTTGATGCCCGAGGATAGCTCCTCCCTTTCCAGGCCGCCTCTCCTGGTGGCATCCAGCAATCTGTCCCTCTCCCTAACCAGGTCGCCGAGTTTTGATTTGGACTCCTCACGAATCAGCCGAACGCGGGAGAGCTCATCCCGGAGCAGAGTGAATTTTGCATCAGCCTGGGACAGGCTGGCCAGCGCGGCTGCCTGCTCTTCTATCTGATCGTCAAGTTCTCCTCGCAGGCTGGCGCCGCGCAGTGCCGCATCTCTGATCTTTTCAGCTAACGATTCCAGCTCGGCGGATAGGCTACTCATCTGGATGAAGCAGCTCTTTTGCTGCC
>JAQTXY010000322.1 GCA_028688535.1 Methanothrix sp.
TGGACATTGCCCACGACATCCCACCCCAGGATGTGCGCGCCGGTGCTTTTGCCCTGCTCTCCACAGTCCGCTACTTTCCCTGTGGCACCATTCACATTTGTGTGGTCGATCCCGATGTGGGCACGGACAGGATGGGCCTAGTGGTGGAGAGCGGCGGGCAGATCTTCGTAGGACCGGACAACGGCCTTCTCCTGCCGGCTGCACAGAGCGTTGCCGCGCCTGGCAGTCCGCCTCAAGCCTACAAGATCGCCATCTCACAAGATATTCTGGGACTGGATTTGGCTTTTACTTCTGCTTCTAATACCTTCCACGGCAGGGACATCTTCGCTCCCGTCGCCGCCTTGCTGGCCTCGGGCAAGAGTCCTGCAGGCATGGGCCCTAAAGTTCGGCCTAAAGATCTAAATTTCGGAGCTGCAAAGAAAACTGATAAGGGATGGCAGGCCACGGTTATCTACGTAGATCGCTTCGGCAACCTCATCCTGAATATGCGAAACCTTCCCGCCTCTCCTGTCAGCCTGAAGGGAATAAAGTTGAAGCCCGTAAGGACCTATGCCCAGGCACGCAGGATCGAACCGCTTATAACCCAGGGAAGCCATGGGTTTGCAGAAATAGCGGTCAACCAGGGAAATGCCGCCGAGGCGTTCTGCCTCAAGGCCGGGGACCGCATTGAACTGGAGGAGATTTGAGTGTTTGGAATTGAGTTTGTTCCCGATGAATTGGTCTTGAAGATCGGCTATATGGCAAAGTTGGCAGAGGATGCCGGATTTAAGAATATCTGGATCACAGATCACTATAATAACCGAGACGTTTGGACCACTCTGGCTGTGCTGTCGATGATGACCAATAAGATCTCGCTGGGAACAGGCGTCACCAATCCCTACACCAGGAATGCAGCCATCATTGCCTCGTCCATCGCCTCCATAAACGAGCTGTCCGGCGGGCGGGCCATCCTGGGAATTGGCCCCGGAGACAAAGCCACCTTCGAGAAGATGGGCATCGACTGGGACAAGCCACTCACCCGCGTCAAGGAATCTGTTCAGGCCATTCGCGCTTTCCTCTCCCGCGAGCAGGTAAATATAGCCGGATTCAAAGGAGCGCAGATGGCCTTTGCCACCAGCAAGATCCCTATTTACATCGGCGCCCAGGGACCAAAGATGCTGGAGCTGGCCGGAGCCATAGCTGACGGCGTGCTCATCAATGCCTCCCATCCCGAGGACTTCAAATTTGCTGTGCCCATGATCCGGCAAGGTGCAGAAAAGGCTGGCCGAAGACCTGATGACGTGCAGGTCTGCGCCTATGCCAGCTTCAGTGCTGATAAAGATCCGGCCAAGGCCGTCAATGCCTCCAAGATAGTGGTGGCCTTCATCGTGGCCGGCTCGCCCGAGAACGTGCTGGAAAGGCACGGAATCGGCATGGATGAAGCAAAGACGATCTCTGAGGCTATAGCTAAATACGACTTCAAGACAGCAATGGCGGCAGTAACTGCCAAAATGACCGAGGCCTTCTCAGTCTCCGGTGCGCCGGTGGACTGTCGGGCAAGGGTTGATGAGCTTCTCAAGACCGGCGTCACCCAGATCGTAGTCGGCTCGCCCATCGGCCCCAATAAGGAGAGCGCCATCAAGCTGATTGGAAAACAGGTTATCAGCAAGTAGGCGATAGACAAGTCAAGAGGGGAATTTGAAGATCAAACGGGCTCTCTACATTGGGCGCTTCCAGCCCTATCACCTGGGACACCAGGCGGTTTTAGAGAAGATCGCTCTGGAGGTAGAGGAGATAATAATCGTAATCGGCAGTGCTCAGGAGAGCCATACTTCCGAGAATCCATTTACCGGTGGCGAGAGGATGGAGATGATTTATGCGGCTTTAGACGAAAGTGATCTGAGGGAGCGCACTGTCGTCACACCTTTGCAGGATATACAACGAAACTGCATATGGGCTTCTCACCTGCGATCCATGGTGCCTCGATTTGATGTGGTCTATTCCAATAATCCTCTGGTGGTCCAGCTCATGTCCGAAGCCGGCATAGAGATAAGAAGGTCGCCCATGTACCAGAGAGACCAGTATTCCGGAACGGCCATCCGCAAGCTGATGAGAGAAAACGGTGAATGGTCCGGACTGGTGCCGGATGCGGTAGTAGCCTTCATCAAGGAGATAGGCGGTGTAGAGCGTCTTATTTCCGTGTCCAAGAGCGACAGCGATTAAATTGGAATTTGCCGGCTTACCAAAGAGCAGAAGTAAATTAACTTTGCGTATCGTTCTTGATCGCGGCAAAGCCAGCCTCGACGATAATTTTATTGAAACATTTATTCAAATTTGGCTTATCATCGGATCCAGACAGATGCTGAAAAGGTGGAACAGATCCTCGGTTTGGGCAGCGGCATATCTGTGTTTTCAGACGCCATCGAGATGGATGAGTAATTACTTATCACTCAACTGCACATTATTCATTATTTAGGTGATTTCATGAATTTCGAACACGTCGCAGGAAAAGATAAAGGCAAGATCAGTCTCTTTGCCCTGAGCACCTGCATCTGGTGCAAGAAGACCAGGGAGCTCCTATCATCTATGGGCGTGGCCTTTGACTACATTTATGTTGATCTATTAAAAGGAGAGGAGAGAGCTGAGGCAGTAGCTGCAGTTAAGAAATACAATCCAAGCCTCTCTTTTCCCACGTTGGTTATTGGCGAGAAATCAATAGTAGGATTGAAAGAAAAAGAGATCAAGGAGGCGCTGGGCTGATGGCAGAAGATTTTATTGAGCCTGCGAGCGAGGAAGTAGACAGATTATTCTCTCGCCTAGATAAAGATGCTAAACAGGGTGGATACAATCTCAATCCGGATGCTGATTTTGTGAGAGGTCTGGTGAAAGGTCTTCTCATAAACGAAAGACGATATGGCTACCGTGCCTGTCCCTGTCGCCTGGCCTCAGGTGTTAAAGCCGAGGACCTGGATCTCATATGCCCCTGTGATTACAGAGATGCAGATATGACTGAATTTGGCGCCTGCTACTGTGCGCTTTATGTCTCTAAAGCTGTGATGAAGGGAGATCAGGAGCTGTCTTCCATTCCAGAGAGGCGACTACCACCGGAAGAGAGAGAGAGGCTGCGACAAAAGCAAAACGCATCTGCAGAGGTGCTAGGAGCCGATATTGCAGAGGTGGCCTTCAAGCTTTCCCTTCCCGTATGGAGGTGTACAGTCTGCGGTTATCTCTGCGCTAGAGAAGGACCTCCAGAGGTCTGCCCCATCTGTAAGGTCGGCAAGGAAAGATTTGAGCGGTTTATTTAATAATTTATGATAGATGGCATGAAACCCAATGAGCCTTTCTGGAGAATACGGAGGACGATCTACGACTGCAAATAAAAAGGCCGAGCTGAAGGTTGCCGGCATGGTTTGCGC
>JAQTXY010000323.1 GCA_028688535.1 Methanothrix sp.
ACGCTATCCGGGTGTCCAATGCCCTTGCGCTCTACCAGCTCTATCTCCTGCTGCTCCAACGGTCTTTGATTGAGGCGTTCAACCTTGATATTTCTCTTCATGACCTTTCCTCGATTTTCCTAGATTAATATCGTACAACAATTCTCTGATCCTAGCTGAATTGCAATATCTTATTAAGGCTTTGCACCTGGACCATTCACGTTACTGGGTAAGTCCCACGCGCCACTTGAGCATCCTATCTTCTACCACATAGCGGAAGGTGCGATCGATAGCCAGGCCCAGCAGACCCAGCACAATCATGTACATAAATACCTCATCCATGCGGTAATGGCCATAAGAATCCCAGATCTTGAATCCGAGACCATTCTTGCTCACCCCGAACATCTCGGCGGCTACAAGACACATCCAGGCAATTCCCATGGCGATCCTTATGCCGGCTGCAATGGAAGGCAGAGCATAAGGCAGAGCCACATACCTTATCAGATCAAGATCCTTCGTTGCGCCTAAGACTTTTGCCGATTCGACGTACACCCTGGGCAGGCTCTTGAAGCCCACATAGGTGTTGATCAATATGGGAAATACAGCTCCTATGAAGATAATAAAACCTGCGGCGACGTTGGTTATACCAAACCAGATGATGGCAAATGGAATCCAGGCTAGCGGTGGAATAGGGCGCAATATCTCCACAATGGGGTCTAAAATATTGTCAAGAAACTTGTTCCATCCCATAATCATTCCCACTGGCAGAGCAATTATTAGCCCTCCTGCCATGCCGATGGCAAAATGAAGAGAGCTTACAGGCAGATCCTCGGTTAGAATTGACCCCCAGTTATCCAGAAAAGCAACCATAACCTGGAAAAAGCTAGGTAGTGTCAATTGGTCGTTGACCAGAAAGGCAGCCAACTGCCAGATGGCTATCAATCCCAAAATGGAGAGGGCAGAAATGCCCTGATTTCTCAGGACATTCATGGTCCTACTGACTTTCCTTCGCACCTTTTACCCTCTCATAGAGGCTGGTATCAAAGAGGTCCTTCTCAGTCAGCTCCCTCTTGGTATACTTCATCTCGTAGTCGACTTTTGCATACTCGACGGTCGAGGGCACCTGAAGGTGCGGATCGCTGACCCACTTGCCATCCCAGTTCTTTACAGAATACTCTATCTCTGTGAGGTTTGTTTTGGTTTTTTTGGCATATATCTGTGCGGCTTCCTCGGAATGGGCGTTGATATAATCGGTTGCCTTGATATGAGTCCTTATGATCTGCTCGACTAATTCAGGCTGCTCTTTTATGAGCTTGTCCGTAACCACCAGGCTGCAACAGGCGTGATTCGGCCACATCTCGCCAGAGGCCACTACGTGTTTACCCTTGCCTTTCAGCTCAATTACGGATGGCGATGGCTGCGGCAGGAAGACACCATCGATCTTGCCAGCGGACAGAGCACTGGTAGCAGGTCCCGGGTCCATAGCTTTGATGTCGACCTTAGATACATCAACCCCGTTTTCCATAAGCCATTTCTTCATGACAGTGTCCTGAATAGATCCGGGCGGGAATGTGCCAATGGATAGGCCAGTCAATGACACAGGTCCATTGTAGACCAGATCCGGCCTGAGGACCAAATCAGAGCCATTGATGTTAACGGCAGCTATGATCTTGGCAGGCAGTCCTGCTGAGATAGCGGAAATGGGCGGAGCAGTTCCCACATAAGCTATGTCCAGCTCTCCGGCGACCATGGCTTGCATCTCCGGAACTCCTGTGGGGAACTCAAACTCCTTGATCTCGGTTATACCGAAGGGCAGCAAATCTTCGGCCCACCAGCCTTTCTCGGAGGCGACCATCTCTGCAATCTGATGGGTGCTGGGCTGGTAGCCTATGCGCAAGGTAGAAATCTTGCCGGGCATCTTCTCCTGGAAAGAGACATTCTCCTTCTGGGTATCATTGGAGGCTGCCTCATTCTTCTCAGGAGATGAGATGCAGCCCAGCGACATCACTACAACAGCCGCCAGGACGGCCATAATTATGAATTTTTTCAAATGCAATCACCTGAGTTATCGACTTTGCCAGAACGGAAGCAAACGATCGGTATAAAGCAGTTTCCAGCCGCCTGACATTATCTTCACATAATGGATAATTATCGGAGATAATCCCACAATAGTATTAATTGAACGGAAAACAGGGGCGAAAAGAGTTTCTAGAAACATATTCTATAGCGCTATAATAGGGGCTGAGCGTTTTCATGATTGGATCCTATTTAGAAATGGTGGACAAGGTTGAGAACAAAGAGGCCGTGGTCATGACGGCTCAGGAGGTCGCGGATTTGGTGCAGGCAGGCGATTCGTCCCGGCTGTGCGAGGTTGACGTGGTCACCACTGCCACCCGAGCGGTGATGAGCGGCACCTACGCCGTCCTCTCGTTTCCTGTGACGAAGCCTGCATCGTTTCTCCGAGCCAGGAAGGCCTGGATCAATGGCATAGTCGCGCAGGTTGGCCCCTGTCCCAATGAGAACCTGGGCATCTTGGATCTGATAGTCATGGGAACGGCCCACAGCCGCAGCCAACCCAATTACGGAGGAGGCCATCTCTTTCGGGATCTGGTGGAGAGAAAGAGAGTTCAGGTCGAGGTGGAGACCGATGATGGACGCAGCCTAGAGGCCGAAGTCGGACTGGATGCGATGCCTCATGCCAGGCTCTTTGGATCGCGCCATGCTTTCAAGAACTACTCGGCCTTTGTCAATGCGGGAGCGGAGTCGATCAAAACCATATTTCGCTCGCGTGGTTTTGCCCCCTATTGTAGGGAGGCTACATTCTCCGGCTGCGGGCAGATTAATCCCCTAAAAAACGATCCTTTTTTGGAGAGCATAGGCATGGGAACGCGCATTCTCATGAACGGGGCGGAAGGGTTTGTCCTTGGCACTGGCACCCGCAGCAGCAAAGAGCGGCCCAATCTCTCCGGCTTTGCCGATATGCACCAGATGGATGCAAAGCAGATGGGAGGCTTTGTCACCTCAGCCGGGCCGGAGTGCATCTGCTCCTGGGCTGTGCCCATTCCCGTAATCAGCAAGACGATTTTGGCAGAAATTGCCCGGCCAGACAAGGGCATTGCATTGCCGGTGAACGATGTCAAGAGCAGGATGGTCATTGGCCAGGCCGATTATGGCGATGTCTGGACTAACGTGGACCTGGAGGTGGAGTTTGAGCCGCAGAGGTGCACAAGCTGCTCTCCTTGCCAGGCAGAAGCGGCGTGCCCCATGCGGGCGATAGAGAGCGACGCAAACAGAGTCCGTCGCAGCGAGGCGTTATGCTTTCACTGCGGCCTGTGTGCCACCGTGTGCCCATCCGCAGTATTTTCGTGCCGCCTGGGGGCCATTCAGCTAAAGACAACCGCAGGCAGTTCCA
>JAQTXY010000324.1 GCA_028688535.1 Methanothrix sp.
GTATCCCAAAACCAACTACCACTGCGGCTTCCGTGGATGTAAGTGTGTAAACGCTAGATTTTTCTTTTGCGGTCTATTTAGGCAGCGCCGGGCAGCCGCAGGGCCGCGCTTTTACGCCGCTCGTGTCCCGGCGGCTGTTTGTGGCCGCCGCCTGCGGGCCGGGCTGTCCGGGCTTGCGGCGAGGTCGTCCGGGCGGGCTGGATTGCCTGGCAAGCGCTCGCGTTCGGGGGGAGGTATCCGGCAGAGCCGACTTTTTTAGTGGAGCTGGGTTTGGAAAGTATATGATTAACGGTTACTGCTGGCGGATAATTTTAATATTTTGAGCCAACCACAAAGGCATGAAGACACAACGGAAATCACGAATCTAATTGTTTTTGTCAAGAAGCAATACATTTCGCATGCCTATAATGCCTTTCCAGGGAATATCTGAGTGGTTCCTCTTAAAAGAATCCGACAACTGGTTTGCCGCCTCTCCTGCGACCTGAATATAATAGATAATCCATACCTGGATAAGCTCTTCATCGCAAAATGCCCTTTCACCTCTTGCAGCATATTTCTCGATATTCAAGAGAGCTTCCTGGATATCCAAAAGCCATGCTCGATCATCCCTCAAAGGGCCACCGCCTCATTGAGTACGCGGTCTCGGATTCGCTCTCGCAAACCGCGATCGCTCACCACATCTACCTTGACGCCCAAGAATTCCTCAAGCTCTTGTATCAGGGCTGCATGCCCCAGCAGAGTTGTACCTCTCTTGAACTCGACTAGCAGATCTATGTCGCTTTGAGAGTCGGCCTCTCCTCTGGCTACAGAACCGAAGACGCGCACATTATGGGCACCGTGCTTGGCAGCAATCTGAAGGATATCGTTACGTCTTGATTTCAAGAGGTCGTTAAGATGCATTGTAATATACGCTGTCTCCTAGATAGATTAATGCTTTGAGCAGGAAGAGTTGGCAGGTTCGAGGCATACATGGTCGGTCTCCCCTTCATTGGGCGGCCTGTTCTGGATTGGAGGTAAACAGATCCCTGCCTAGTCTGCTGTCGCCTGACCGTGGTCGCTGTCTTTCTCGGCTCCCGGCTGCTGCTTGTGGCCGCCGCCATCGGGCCGGGCCGTCTTGGTTTGCGTGATGTCATCCGGGGCGGGCGGGCCTGAGGGCCAAGTGTGCTGGCATCCGAGAAGTACAGTTTTCTAGGCGCTGGATTTTGGGAAACGATGACGGTTCGCTATTATTATTAGCTAATAATTATATCCAGCAACCACGGACCAAACCACAAAGGCACGAAGGCACAAAGGACGCACAAAGAGAGTCGAGGCGGTCTCAGCTTTGCGATCCTTGCGGGCCACCGACAGCAGCCCCGGGCAGCCGCAGGGCCGCGCTTTTGTGCCGCTCAAGTCCCGGCTGCTGCTTGTGGCCGCCGCGTGTGGGCCGGGCCGTCCGGAAGTACGGAGGTCGTCATCAGGGCGGGCTGGATTTCCTGGCAAGCGGTTGCCTCAGGGGCATGAGGACCGGTTGGGACGAGATCACGGGCTCATGCGAAGGTGCGAAACCGCGAAGAATCGATGAGAATAGGACAAATTTTTGCCACAGTCTCGGGCCGCATCGGTGGAGCCGCTCGCAGGCTAAGGCCATCCGGGGCCATAGCCGCCGTCCGCCAGGCGGGCCCGCATGCACGCAGGCGCGCGCTCGGGGGCAGGGGGCCGGAGGGCTAGGTGTATTGGCCTCCAGACAGGGCGTTTTTCCGGGGCGCTGGATGTTGGAAACAATGTCCATGGTTCGCTATTACTATTAGTTGACAATTTATATCCAGCAACTGCGGACCAAACCACAAAGGCACGAAGGCACAAAGGAACGCGCAAAGAGATTCAAGAGGCACTCCAGCTTGGCGATCAATGAGGGCAATCGGCAGCATCGCCGGGCATCCGCCTGTGGGCCGGGCCGTCGGGATTGCAGCGATGTCGCCAGGGCGGGCTGGCTTGACAGACAAGCGCTCGCATAAGGAAGCAGGAGATCGGCTGGGCCTGAAGTCATGAAGAGCTGGAGTCAAGATTAAAGAATTCAACGGTCGATCAAATCCAGCCTAAGGAGCATACAAATATTAAGCAGTAGCAATAACCGTACAGAGGGAATCGGTGGTTTGGTTGCTTGTGAAGTTTGAGGTTTATTTTGATGGAGAAAACTGGTGTGCTCGTGGGATAAGTGTTGGCATATTCACACAAGGAAAAACCCTTGATGAGCTAACTGAAAATATAAAAGAGGCAACCAGTCTGCATTTTGAAGATATTCTTGAATCTGGCGAAGAGCTGAAGATCTTATCGATTTCTGAATTTGAGGTGCAGCCTCTTGCGAAAGCGACCGGTTGTTAGCGGCGAGAAGCTCCTCAAAGTGCTTGTTCGACTAGGCTATGAAATTGTCCGGCAGAGAGGAAGTCACATTAGACTAAGAAAGCCAACTGCCGCAGGAGATCATAATATCACGGTTCCAATGCACGACGAGCTGGCGAAGGGTACATTAAATGACATTTTATCTCAGGTATCCATCTGGAATGGGATTTCAGAGGACGACTTGATAGAAATGATTAAGCAATCATAAACCAAAGACCTAAGAAGAAATCTCGTCTTAGTCTCCATCTTTGCCATACTTGCGAGTTTACCGGCAGCAGCGCCGGGCAGCCGCAGGGCGCGCTTTTGCGCCGCTCGTGTCCCGACTGCTGCTCGTAGCCGCTGCCCATGGGGCAGGGCCGTCTCTCATCGACAGCACAATGATAGTTGCAAGGATTGACATAAACCTTTAATAATCATAATATGAACTTATAAATTCGTGAATGCAAACGGCCAGGTAGAACTCGACGACATCAAAGAAGCTATAGAGGCCGGTAGAGTCAGAATAACTGATCACGCTTATGAAGAAGCTAATGCTGACCGGCTCAAGTTCGATGAGATCTACTTTTCGGCCACGCATGGTGTTGTTATAGAAGAATATAGGGATGATTCACCATATCCGAGTGTTCTCATACTAGGTCAAACATTTGGCGGTGATCCAGTTCACAGCGTTTGGGCTTTTAATGAGAAGAAAAATTGGGCAGTCATGATCACAGTCTATCGGCCTGACCCAAATCGATGGATCGATTGCAAAGTGAGGAAGAAATGAATTCGATGCCCTTTGAAAAATGCCCGGTCTGCGGTGGCGATCTGGCAGAAAAAGAAGTTGAAAAAGTCTTGCGGGGAGGCGTCAATACTGCAGTTCTGAAGGTTTGCGCAGAGGTATGCCTGCATTGCGGAGAGAGGCTGTACACACAGGAGACCGTGAGAAGGTTTGAAAAAATCAGAGCCAAACTGGAGCGAATGGAAACCGGGGAGTTTCAAGCTATCGGCGTTTCATATCAAGTGGC
>JAQTXY010000325.1 GCA_028688535.1 Methanothrix sp.
CCTTCCACCCTTGTACCGTCTTCTAACCCTAAGACCCCAATCATAGTATCGGCAACACAAGAAGCTAGGTCACCTAAATACATTTCGATATCATCATCTTTTTTAAGCTGGAGACCTATCCGGCATGTATGGAAGTTAAAGTGGAGATCTCAAAGAGCCCCGATTTTAGCCAGGTCTATGCCATAGGCGCCATCGGAGGCCACAGCCCTTACGACTTTCGCATTGCCTTTTACAATGACTCGCCAAAGACGCTGGTCGAGGACGGCAAGAGCATGACGGTCATGGAGAGAAAGATCGATACGGAGATAATTCTCTCACCCCTGGCAGCAAAGGAACTGGCCAATTGGCTGGTCGAACACATCAAGGACTACGAAAAGGTCTTCGGAGAGATCAAGAGGCCGGGATCGGTATCACAAGGTCCTGCCGATGCCAAGAAGGGCAGCGAGTCGGCAGCGATCCAGGGATACATGTGAGGCGGCTATGAACAACAAAGAGAAGGTACTGCTCAACAAAGGCATTGACAAGGTCCGGCAGAAGAAGTTTGAGGAGGCATTAGAGATCTTCGAGCGTCTTCTGGCCATAAACCAGGAGATTCCGGAGGTCTGGAACAACCGGGGCGTGGCCCTCTACGGCCTTGGTAGCTTCGAGGAATCCATGCAAAGCTATGATAGATGCCTGGCCATTGATCCCGAAAACCTGGATGCTCTGCGGAATAAGGGCTTTTTGCTGAGAAACCAAAAAAGGCTGGAAGAGGCACTTGTAGTCTACGACAGTGTTCTCCAGAAAGGTGGCGATGCCTATGACATGGAATCCACTGCGGCGGTATTGACTGCCTTGGGACGGTTGGAAGAGGCATTGAGTTGTCTGTTCCTGGCCAGGGAGGCAATACCGCTCAAGCGCCTGGAAGACGAGATTGAGATGGTAAAGAACTTGATGCAGCAAAGAGGTATTCCCGTTCCGGATAAGAGAGCTCCTCCAGAGATAGCTCACCAAAGAACTCTTCTGAGAGATAATCAGGGGAAAGAGTGATATTATCAAAAAAGAATAACTGCATTACATCCAAAAGCCATGAGCTATGGGGGAAGAGATCTTGAAAGGCTTCATAATGATAAACGTTGAGCCGGGAACGGAAAAGGCGGTGCACGATTGCCTGGAGGGCATCAAAGGCATTCGAGAGGTTGTGCCGGTCTACGGTGAGAGAGACTTCATCGCAATTGCAGAGGTAGAGAGCATATCCGACCTGAACAGGGCCGTTCTTAGCGTTAGAGAGATCAATGGAGTGACCAATACACAGACCATACTTGGCATGGAGCTGAAATTCTAGAGATCGATGCCCACGCTTAAAGATTCCGGCTCGCTTGCACCTCATTATCTGGCAGTATTCGTCGCAGTCCTGGGATTCTCCCTGGTTGCGCCGTTCTTTCCTCACTATGTCATGGATCTGGGCGCATCTTACACCATGCTCGGATTTATCGTCTCCGTTTATGGTGCGGTGCAGCTTCTCACCCAGATACCCATAGGCCGCCTATCCGATCAGATGGGACGAAAGAAGATCCTGCTCCTGGGACTCGCCACATTCTCCGTCCTACCACTCTTATACATCTATGCAAAGAGCGCCGATGCTCTTCTTTTCATCAGAGCTCTGGGGGGGCTGGGGGCATCCGCCGTCTGGCCCATTGCCATGGCACTGATTATCGATCAGGCAAAAGCTGAAAACCGAGGGGCTGCCATGGGCCGTTACAACGCCGCATTCTTCTCAGCTTTAGCCTTAGGCCCTCTCATCGGAGGAATGCTCTACGATCATCTCGGCCTGAATGCTCCCTTTTATTTGTGGGCAATTCTCGGAGCTGCTTCTTTTCTTCTTGTCTATTCTCGGGTTAATGAGCCTGAGAAGATAAGTGTAATGATGGGTGCCCTTCCGTCAAGGGGAAATGAAAAGCTCATTGCTCCCGGCTATCATCTCACATTCCTGGCCTGCTCCTCGGTTGTCCTCTGGGCGGGGGTTGTGGGCGGCTTCAACTTCACCATGCTGCCAAGCTACGCAGCCGGTCTGGGCTTTAATGCAACAGATGTAGGCATAATCTACCTGGTTTATGGAGGAAGCACAGCCCTTTTTAATATCCACTTTGGCCGCCAGGCTGACCGGGGAGCCAAAAAGAGACTCATCTTCTCCGGCTGCCTGCTGGGAGCCTTAAGCTTTGCGGCTCTCCCCCTGGCAAATGGCATGATAACCGTCACACTGCTTTTCGCGGGTCTCGGCATGGGGCTTGGTATGGCAAACCCAGCTGCTGCAGCGCTAATCGCTGATACAACCAGTGCCTCTCGGCGAGGAGAAGTCTACGGCATCTTCAATACGGCTCGAATGAGCGGTGTGGTGATAGGGCCACTTATCGCAGGATTGACGGCGGATCTGCATGGAGTCGAGGGCTCTGTCAGAGCTTTCACACTGCTGGCAATTGCCATAACAGTTGTAACGCTGTTCGTCAGAGAGTCGAACAAAGCAAAATACGAATGAAAAAAATATGATTATGGAACGGTTCAGGCCGTTCAATTCTCTTAAAGCACTCCGGGAGTATTTAAGGTGCCCCAGGAACCTTGCGTACCGATCTTTAATGAGGACTTGCTCTGCGCATACTTGAGGTTATCTTCCAGATGTCCTCCAAAAGTCACCTGGACAGGAGACATGGATGCAGGAGCCTTGCTGCCGATCTGGATGGCATTGGTATTGTTGCTGAGTTTTAAGGGAATAGCATTGTAGTAGAAGCTCTGCCCAAGAAGAGGGAAATAGGGAGCATCCAGGATTTCCAGAATGGATATGTCTGCTGCAGTGAATGTTCCCGTCTTCACTGGATAGTTCATCTGGAAGAACATGGGATCATCGTAAGTCCACATCGTTGCCAGGCCGGTGCCGGCCAGCATCAGGAGCACTGCTATTGCTATGGTATATTTCATCATAGTTTCTCCCCCAGACATCCGTTGGATTTAAACCTATTGGAAAAAGAGAAGAGACGGGCAGAACCTAAGGCCCGTCTCAGGGGATATATTTCTTGGCGATGCTCTGCGCTTAATCCATCACGGTCTCTCTCACTATCTCTTTACAACTACCACTTTGCTTACTACCTTATTGCTCACCACCTGATTTAGAAGCGCATAGTCCTGACCTAATGCACTATCATATCCGGTCTCCGGGGTATGCTTGCCATCCCTGGCATAGACAAAGACCCTGTAGCTGCCGGCGTCGGTTGGAGCATTGCTCCAGGTCCACTGTTCTTTGTCGACCAATCCTGCATGACCTTCCAGGCTCCTTTGGTCGATGGGCCCATCAGCCAGAACCGGTAGAGTATCGCATCTTTATTGGCATCAGTGGCCGTTGCCGTCCATTTCACA
>JAQTXY010000326.1 GCA_028688535.1 Methanothrix sp.
GGGAGGCAGCGGACCGATGTGGTTTGCCTTAGCTCTACTCATATTCTCAGCGATCTATGCAGCATTCCGGCGCTTCTCTCGCAGTGCAACCGGCCCGAAGCCTGAAAAAGAGATTCCCGGCCATTTCGCCGTGGTCGGACTGGTTCTGCTCATCTCGGCTGGAGCTTTCGCCATCCGTCTGTTCCAGCCCATAGGCACCAGTGTGATGAATATGCAGCTATGCTATTTCTCATCATACATCATTATGTTTATCATAGGAATCATTTCTTACCGAAATCGCTGGTTGCAGAGAATTCCCTATTCATTTGCCATGGCCTGGTTTAAAGCCGCTATCATCTGCGGGTCCATCTTCTGGTTGGCCTTGATGATACACGCGGTCATGTTCTCTGAAGATCCCTCCAAGTTCTTTGGAGGACTCAACTGGCAAAGCGCTGCCTATGCCCTATGGGAGTCTTTTTTCTGTGTTGGCGCATGCTTCGGGCTAATAGTAATATTTAGAGACCATTTTGCCGGGAAGGGCAGACTGGCGAGGTTCCTGTCTGACAATTCCTTCTCAGTCTACCTCTTTCACCCCCCGATTTTGATAATGGTGACGCTGGCACTGAGGGATATGGCGTGGCATCCGATGATGAAGTTCGCAGTCTCATCAGCATTAGCCGTTCCCATTTGCTTTCTGGCAAGCCACTTCCTATTCAGGAGGATTCCCTTGTTGAAACGAATCCTGTAAGGTTGTCAGAGTCATGCAAAGCTTTTCCCGTTTGCCGCTAGAAAGCCGTTATCGGGAGGATAATAGTAATTGACCTTGAGCCCCAAGTCCCTAAATTACATTTTGAGGTTCTGCCTCGCATTTCTGATCTCTCCCGTCAGCCAGGAGCCCTGCCCCCATGCCTGACCCCGTTCGCTTTTGCCCGGACAATCCCCATCCTCTCTCCCAGATGAGGACGGAACTGGTCTGGGACGGCAAGTACGATGAATATGGCCGTTGGCGCACTGTTGATGTGGCCGGAGCGTCCTTTCCCATGCAGAAGATAGAAACGGTGGACATGCCCAAGAGCGAGGCTCTCACCTCCGGGCAGACTACCTTGGGAGAACTGTCCACTACCGTGCGGGAGGATTTCAGGAACCGGCTCATCTGGGGCGACAACCGTCGCAATCCGCTGTTCAAGGAATTCTGGATTAAATTTATTCTTCTGTTCCAATATTTCTAAAAGGGCTTCCATACTCTAATCCATGGCACTCGATCAAAGTCTGAATCGTTAGAGGCTATGTCTTCAAGTCCGGTTAGCTTCATCAAAAAGAGATTAATAGAATCGTTTGTCATTAGCTTATGCTCATACCTCAGGTTTCTGCTCTCGAGTACAACTCCCGACATTAGCGGTAGGATCTCAATATCGAATTCCGATATCTTTCGAATTGCAATCTCGCAGCGCTCCAATTCAGAGATCACAGATGGGCATCTCTTGATAAACTGGTTAACCTCACGACGGTTCATTTTATAATTCTCGGCAACCTCTGCAATCATCAATTTATGCAGCACTTCCGTCATGACAATTGTTGAGGTGAAACCGCAGATCTCATGGGTGTCTATCCTCTCCAGAAACGTTGTGCATCGATCCGAAATATCAAGAAAATGATAGATGAAGATGTTCGAATCGACGAAGACTCTCCTTCCGGAAGGCAAGTCCTCTAGCATTCATTCCTCTAAAAAGGTGCATTCATCGCTATCTGCAATATCTCTTGCGATGGCAGGATCAAGCTTGATTATGCCTTTTGTACTTCTAACCGAGTTGGCAATCTCGATATCAACCTCTTCGCCCGGTCTGAGATTAAGGTCCGTTAGCGGTTTTAGAACGCCATTTTCGTAGATAGCCCTTGTCCTCATCTTTATCATACCATCATCATTGGAATTGAAGTTATAAATGGCTTTGGAGCAACTCAGTTTAAAACAGCTGAAAAATCTGCATAGCTTTCATGCAAAAGCTTTTTCCCGTTTGCCGCCAGAAAGCCGTCATAGGGAGGATAATAGTAATTGACCCTGATCCTGCAGTCCCACAATCATATTTTGAAGTCCTGCCTTGCATCTCCGATCTCCTTCGTCAGCCCGGAGCCTCGCCCCCATGCCTGATCCCGTTCGCTGGGGCCCGGACAACCCCCATCCTCTCTCCCAGATGAGGACCGAGCTTGTCTGGGACGGCAAGTACGACGAGTACGGCCGCTGGCGCACTGTGGACGTGGCCGGGGCGGCCATGCCCATGCAGAAGATCGAGACCGTGGACATGCCCAGGAGCTCCGCTCACTGGCTGACAATGATGGCGTGGCCACCCAGAGAAGATGCTAGAGAAGGATATAGAGGAGCTGTTCCGACAAAGCTCCTGGACATGGAAGTCTTCCAGACCTCTACTCAGCGCGTCCTGGAGAAGAAGGACGAGCGAGGCGAAACGGTGGGCTGGACGATGGAATCGGATGACGGCGTTATCCTCAACCAGGACCACCTGCGAGAGCCGATGCCCTCATGGAAAGAGTGGGAAGAGGGCAAGTATGACTGGTCTCGCACAGCCATGCACTACAGGCCTGACGGAGTAGGGGAGAAATGCAAAATGAACAAATCCTTTGCTAATAGCGCACTGAGTGATGGATGTGAACGGAGAAGAATAAAATAGTAGAATCAGAATCAATTTTATGTTATGTATCTACAGAGGAGCCTTATCAATGAGCAGAATACCTTCCGGTTTTAGTCAGCTTAAAAAATCCTTTGAGATTCACTGGAAAAATGGTTTAAAAGAGAACAATCAGTCATATTATTTGCTTAAATTCTATTCCATCGAGTGTGGATTGAAGTCGATGTATATCCATAAATATGATAGATCTCATAGCATGAGCAGCGAAGAGATACCAGATCTTCGCCATAAGCTGGACCAATGGGTCAAAGAACTCAATATCCCTGCATCTCAGATAAATCAACCTCCGAGATTCAGAATAAGACGTGGTGGTCAAGCAGAACCGCAAAGGGACATCGAAAGGGCTCATGAAGCCTGGAGATATGGAGTCGGAATAGACCAGGATGACGAAACCGCCCTCCTGAAATGGCTTGAAGAAGTAAGCAATTGGATTCGGGACGGCTTGAAGGAGGCTTGAATTATTGATTCCACAAGATATAATTCTTTATAGCTGGCTCGATGTAGAAGAAGTCCTTTTTAGATTGAGACAAGAAGGTGATCTGCCTCATTGGCTCATCAGCGTACGAACTTACTGGGATTCGCTGACATTATCGGTATCATTGGGCAAGAGAGATGATGCTTTGAGGTGGCTAGCGATCAAATTCGAGCCAAGATTCGATGAGTTGAACCAATCCATTAGTCTTGAGAGCGATGGCGATCAGAGGTCTC
>JAQTXY010000327.1 GCA_028688535.1 Methanothrix sp.
CTCACGGGGACTGCTGTCAGAGGGAAGCGGAGACAACATATTCGTCATAAAAGGAGGAAAGATCCGCACCCCCCACACGATAAACAACCTCAAAGGCATAACCAGAGAAGCAGTCATGGAGCTGGCTCAAGCTCGTGGCTATGATTTGAAAGAGAGCGATCTGGGACTATTTGACCTTTACACGGCAGACGAGGTCTTCGTTACTGGAACAGCAGCAGAGGTTGCGCCCGTTACCAAGGTTGACGGAAGGGTTGTAGGCGATGGCAAACCCGGAAAGATCACAAAGGATCTCATGGCGGCCTTCAAAGAGCTTGCCAGGACCACCGGCACAACCATATTCA
Source organism: Methanothrix sp. (assembly GCA_028688535.1). Lineage (GTDB taxonomy): Archaea > Halobacteriota > Methanosarcinia > Methanotrichales > Methanotrichaceae > Methanothrix. The sequence continues at coordinate 342 of JAQTXY010000327.1, forward strand.
AATGAATTAAAGGTTCAAGTTCGAGGGGTCTTCCCCTCATCCAGTTTTTTCGCACAAATCGGCCAGTACTCTCACAAAAATGCTTCTGCGTCTTGGACCATCCAATTCAAAAAAAAGTATCCTCTGCCACACTCCCATAACCAATCTCCCCATCTCAACAGGAATTATAAGGCTATTTCCGAGCAACGTAGCCTGCAAATGAGCATGAGCATTACCATCCCCCCTATCATGCAGGTAGCCAGCGCCCCGGGGAGCAATTCTCTGTAGAAGACTTAAGATATCATTGATCAATGCTCCATCTGCTTCATTAACAGTCAATCCCGTGGTTGTATGAAGAGAATAGACCAATATGATGCCGTTTTCTACGCTGCTTTCTCGTAAAGTTCGCAAAACTCGATCTGTGATATCAATAACATCCACTGATTTGCAGGTTTCAATCTCGATCATAATAATATATCCTGAAAAGACTCTAATTTAAGCCATTCGATTTTTAAGATCATAAGGGGAGGACCCGGGTCTATTCATCTCGAGGGGATGGATGACATAAAATTGTTAAGAAATCCCGGATCCAAATATAACTTATCATTAATCATATATAAATTTTACTATATAACGCTTTGAGAATTTCATGCTGAAGAATTCTACAAGGGTGTTCAACCATCGGATTGAAAAATGTAGATGATAAAAAAATACCATGGTATAAAATTATCTATGCTTTTAGCCAGATGCTTATGCATCCCTATATTGTGCGGGATATTGAAGATGGAATGCCTGAATAGATAATTTCGATCATTATCCAACATGATAATAAAGAATAATATCAATCATGTATGCAGAATTCATAGCGGTCTTCAGTAATAAAGCTGTAGAATGCCGCGAAGAGCATCTTTCCTGCAGGATCATAAGTCATATAAAAGATACGGATGAATGAGGAATAACGCTGAATGTGTAAGTGATTATATGTAAATATATGTCCCATTCATACCGCTTATCAATTAAGTACATATAATTACATGACAAAAAGATTTCTTTTTGGAAATATATCACAACATTTAACACTATTATTAATTTATATTTTAAGAGCAACAATTTAATAAGTAGACCACCCAACAGAAATTCAGGAGGGAAATAGAGACTATGCAAGAAACGAGGAAACAAAACATCGACACATTGATCCTCAAAGACACGACCGCCAATCCAGCGCCTCTTGGCCTACTTGGCTTCGGACTGACAACAGTACTGCTAAATATCCACAACGCCGGATATTATGAGCTAAACTCCATGATTCTGGCCATGGGGATATTTTACGGGGGTCTTGCTCAGATTATTGCAGGAATAATGGAATGGAAGAAGAACAACACCTTCGGGACCACTGCCTTCACATCCTACGGCCTTTTCTGGCTCTCATTGGTCGCCTTGCTCTTTCTGCCTCAGTTGGGACTTGCCCAGGCCACATCAAAGCCTGCCTTTGCAGCTTACTTCTTCATGTGGGGGCTCTTTACCTTTGTTATGTTCCTGGGAACACTGCGCGTTAACAGAGCCCTGCAGTTCGTCTTCCTCTCGCTTACTATCCTGTTCTTCTTGCTTGCCGCAAGAGATTATCTGGGCAGCGCCGCAATTGGAACGCTGGCAGGATACGAGGGAATAATCTGCGGACTGTCTGCTGTTTACACCGGTTTGGCCCAGGTCATCAATGAAGTCTACAAGAAAGTTGTAGCTCCACTAGGTCCAGTGTAAAAACAGAGAAAATTAGAAGATCCATTTTTCAGATCTTCATTATTTTCTTGATCATTGTTTCCTTTTTTAGCCAACTATCACCGACTAATCACCGACTAATCACCGACTAAAATCTGTAGACCAATTCATCTGCAGAATAAATCATCTGTAAAGCCACAAAGAGGAATGAATAAAGATAGCAGAGAGAATACTTAGGAGAGATACTTAAAAAGAATAAAAGATGATTGCTGATCTTCTAGCAATCTATGCCGTCACAGACAGCGCGATCTTTTTCAGGCACGGGATTCTCATGGAACTTGATGGTCTTCTCTGCCTCGAATGTTCCTGAGAACATCTCGTGGGCTTTGATATCCTTGTAGAATATCTTGTGCATGGAAGCATCCGTTCCCCATGTGCCGTTGAAGGTATTCTTGGTCTCGAGACCAATCAAGTGAGCCGGATTATTGCCCATAAGAGCGGCCACCCTTGCTGTGTCCCTTCCCGCATCCTTGAGCTCCTTGATGAGCTGCTCAGGAGTTATGGTATGCGTGGTCTGTGCCATGTACTGGGCATATTCCTGTGGATAGTACAATGCCAGAAGCTGCAAGTAGTCCTGGTTGGCAGGCATGGGCGGCTCCTGGGGATTGTAGGGCGTGGTTGAGACAAAGAACGTTTTTTGATCCTTTTCCATCTCATAGACAGCGAAATTCTCCTGGACCTTGGCTCCTATGCCGCCATAAAACTCCTTGGAATGCAGGAACTGAGAGCCCATTAGAGGCGTGTCCTTGCTGGCATAAGTGAGCTTGGTGGCATCGTATAAATTAAGCTGAGACTCGTTTCCGCCATTTGCTGAAGAGATATTTCTCCGCAGCTTATCGGAATTCTGCGAGTAAGCATTCTCCTGATCAAGCTCAAAGTCGCCGTCACCGGCCATGTTGTTGAAGTACTCCAAAGCGATCTTCTTATCGACTATTGAGGTACTCATATCTATAATTCCGCTTCCGGATATCTTCTGTGCTTCACAGAACTGCTCGTACTGTATTGGCGGCACCAATGGTGGATTCGCCAATGCGTTGCAGCAGCATAGCATTAGAATTGAAGCTACCGCTATTACTACTCCCTTCATACTAATTCACCCCTATACTCTATTGAGTATACGAAGAATTCATCTTGAAGGGATATAAACATATCGAAAGAAATTATCATATAGATATTCAAGAGAATGATGGTAGTGATAGTAGAGATAATAGTACTGAAAATGAAATCAAACTCTGTAAAAATAATGCCAATTGTTTTAGTTTCAAACAAGAAAGAACAAAAC
>JAQTXY010000328.1 GCA_028688535.1 Methanothrix sp.
GCATGCCGCTGCCACAGAAGATGGCAACATCCTGATCCCTGGGCACCTCATCCATTCTCTCCGCCATGGTAGTGATGGGAATATGCTGGCTACCATCGATTCTGCCGTCTCTGGCAAGCTCGCTCTCAAATCGAACATCCAAAATCATTGCAGGCTCACCTTCCCCATCCAGCTGGCGGCAGAGCTCTTGCACCGTTTGGGTTCTGATCGAATCCGATTCCAGCCCGGACATATGCCAGCTGAGCATGCCTCCCGCCAGAAATCCGGCAATGTCATCAAACCCCAAACGCAGGAGAATGAGAGATATGTTCTCTACCATATTGCCTTCACCCACAAGAAGAATGGGCCGGTCGTAGCTGAGAAACCATCCGGCAAAACTGGCCAGACCATCCTGCCAGATGGATTGTGAGCCAGGAACATGAGCGGCAGCATAGGCCAGCTCCTGGCGCGTATCCAGTATCTGGGCATTCTGCTTCAGAGAAAGGTCCAAAAAGCTCCTGGCATCCATGGGCTGGGGAGACGGCAAAGCTCCCAGAAGCGGCCTGCCTTCCAGGTTCACCTTCTCCATGCGGCGAAAGTAAGGAGGCCTATCCGGGTGGCTTTGCAAAATGGAGACCACGAACTGCTCTTTGCTCTCTGCCTGCAGCCGGGCATTATGCTTCCGCTCGATGCCGATGCTGGTCCAGAGACGCTCGGCAATCGACTCGCCGCAGACCGAACCGGACCCATGGGCCGGGCAGAGGATGACCTCATCTCCCAGCGGCAGTATTCTGGAAAAGAGGCTCTCGTAAAGCAGTCCGGCATTCTCTGCCGCTAAATCTCTGCCCAGCAGATCTATTCTTCCCACATCTCCGGCAAATATGGCATCCCCGCAAAAGAGCATCCAGGGAATTCCGGAGGGATCTCGCAGCAGATAGCTCATGCTTCCAGGAGTGTGGCCGGGCGTGGCAAGGGCTTCGATCTCCAGGCGGCCCACCTTCCATCTCTGGCCGGTGGTGACGGTATGCCCATACTGGTAATCCCATTGACCATCAGCATGCCAGACCTCCGCTCCCGTCCTGACAGCCAGCTCCATCGATCCTACAAAATAGTCCTCATTCCTGTGCGTCTCCAGGACAAAGGCAATCCTCATTCCCGCTTCGGTGGCCATTCTTATGTAGTCATCAACATCCCTTTTGGGATCAATTACCAGGGCTAGATTCTTATCACCGATCAGATAAGAGTAATGAGCAAGGCCTGCAGAGACTATCCTTTCCAAGAGCATTTATTCCACCTTGATTCCAGGAGACCTTTGATTGCATCTTTTACAATTGAAGACATCATCAGCGCGAAGGAGCACCGGCTTGGGGAGATAAATATCATAACTGTTGTTGATGGCAAAATTTTTGGTTATATGATATGTGCCGATGTATTCCTCTTCGATTTCTAATGCCGGATTCTTCCAGGCATGGCCATCGATTCCCGAAAGCACGCCAATTTCCACCTTGCCGCTAGTAACGGTTTCATCGATCTGCATCTGAGTTGTGGCATAGTTTATATTTTCATATTCACTCTGCATGCTGCGAGAAGTGGCAGTATATTCCCTCTTGCCAGAAACACCCTGGGCAAAGCCAACCTCGTGACTCATGGATGCAGCTGAATTTGCATTGGAAAGCTCGGTCCGGCTGCCAATTCCGCCGCCAAGGGCAAAAGGATGAGATGAATAATAACCGCTTCCCGGCGCAAGGTCCACAGGAGCGCTGGATATCTTGTTCTCGCTTACAAAAGAGATAGCTGAATTATTATAAGATGAATTGGATTTGATTAAACCATCAGAAACAAGATTATGAGAAGCTGCTGGGGCGACTGACGCCAATGCTAGTGAAATCATGATGGTTAGTATTGGAATAATTCTTTCTTGCATTGTCCAGGCACCGCCCTAATATCGAATGCTTTTTTTATATTTGAATCGATCGGAACAAGAAGGCTAAGAAAGGCTGCGATATCACAAATTTAACCTCCAGATAGTGTAATTAAGAAAAGCAGCAAAGCTTACCCAGACGATGTAAGGAACGAGAAGCAGAGCAGCCTCTTTGCGGATGTACCAGAACCGGATGATGCATTGCATTATGAGAAGCCAGAGGAATAAAATTACTACTAATGCAGCCAGGGGCGACTGCAAACTAAAAAAGGCATAGGACCAGAGAATATTGACCAGAAGCTGGAAGGCAAATACGCCCAGGGCAATTTTGCTGTTGGCGCTGCTTATCCCCTTCTGCCAGATCAAGAAAAGAGATAGGCCCATGAGAGCAAAGAGAATGATCCACACGGCAGAGATGATCGACCCAGGCGGAGTAAACCAGGGCTTTTCGAGGGTTGTATACCAGGTAGCAACTGAGCTTGCGGTAAATATCGAGCCCATAACTCCGGCGCTCTGGCATATAGCTATACATAAAATGAGCCTGCCAAGCTCCCTCAACTTTATGGAATTCATCAGCCATTCCTTGCCGTTTCAGCGAGACCAGATTTTATAAAGCCCGACGTTCTTTCGCTTCTATTGCATATATTTGTTTCTGTTCATTGCTTTGCGGAAGCAGCCGTGAGGCTGGTCACATTCGATTTGGTGAAGAAGCCGTCAAAATCGCCGTATCTATGAATATATTCCAGGACCAGGAGAGTATTCCTGGAAGGCTGGCTGAAGATCTGCTTGAGACCCTCCTCAGGAGAGCCCACCAAATCGAGGAGGAACTCCATTCCATCTTTTCGCAGAGCTTCTAGCGTCGCATCAATTTCCTCCGTCTGGAAGGCGATGTGATGGACGCGAGGACCGAAGTTGCTTATGAACTTCTCTGTGGGCCCGGATGCTTGCTGGCTTACAAAAGGAGTGATCCCGGAGGTGAAGACCATGGCAAAGTCGGAAGAGGAGAGTCGGGCTACATTGGTGATGGAGTTTAGACTCTTCACATAAATAGCGAAATCAAAATTGTAGTTGGAAAGCCGCATGAACTCCAGTATGGCGGGATCGCGATCCTGTGCCCTGACCCGCGTAGCAGCATGGTCCAGCCAGCGAATACGACTGAGATAGGAAGGCTTTGCGGATATATTCCAATCAATGCTCTGACTTTCTGGAGAGGAGTAGACGCCTCTCTCGCCCTTCCATTCAATGAATCCCAGAGAGTTTCCGGTGAACTGGGATGGCATTGTCTGGATAAAATAGTAATTGCCAAAATCAAGTATTTCGCTCTGGAATTTAACATTTGCCTGGGATTGTAAAGAGACATATTTCTTGATATCATAGGTCTCAAAGACAAAGGTCTCCAGACGAGTGTTAGGATGATCACTGGTCTGTGGAGCAGTGTTGAATTCGCTGAATGGATTGATGCCCTTTAGC
>JAQTXY010000015.1 GCA_028688535.1 Methanothrix sp.
ACTACGAAATGACAAAGGAACTTCGATTCATGAGCGAATCATGACGACACTGGCAACATGGGGACAGAAAGGGTTGAATAGTCTCCAAATGCTAACCGAGATGCTGGCCAGCTAAACACATACAAAATCGAAAAGTTGGACGAACGCCCGGATTTGGCTAAAATAATATATAAATTGCAGACCGTTATTAGACTATTGTTCTTGAATACAACCACCTACAAGATATTCGCCACGGATTCTGAAAAGATTATTAGACAAGCCGTGCCCGCCGGAGGGGTTCCCAAATTACCGCCATTGCCTAGTAATGCTAGATCCTTAAATATCGATGTGAAATGCCCTAAATGTGGAGAGAAACATAAAATTTATGCGAAATTTGATGCAGACCCATTAATCGACAGGCAACTTCAAGAGAGTGGATCTCAACCATTTCCGAAGACCAACAAGCTAATATGCAAATGTGGATTTGAGATGAATTTGAGCGGCCTCAGAAACGAGATAGAAGCTAAGACTAAGAAGAAATTTATAGTATGAGTGGAGGTTTAATAGTATGTATGGACAAGACCACATGGAAATAACATTAACTTTTTTGACAAAGACAAAGGGAGGCATGTACGCGCCAATAGATGATGCATCAATGCCTTATGTGAGGCTAGGTGAGGTAACTGAGACAATTGACATAGAAGAACAAGAATTTTATTATAATACGGCATGAAATAATATCATTGATCGGTGCCAATAGCTGTAGATGTTAGGATTCTCTTCCTTTTCTCCTCCCTAACATAATTAACTGCGATATAGCTAACCAAGTTGCTCAAAGGCACCCCGGTTTCTTTTGCTTCCTGCTCTAAGAACATTCTCGCGTCTTCGGGCAGCGTTACAGCAACGCGCTTTGATTGCGTATGTTCGGTCATAGTATCTCATAGTATAATCAAAGGATAAATATGTTATGTGAAGGTACTAAAAGTAACTTATAAATACTAATAGTACTTATTAATAACTATAGCAACCAATCAAAACGCTCGCGAACTCCGAGGCAAAGCAATAGCAGACCGGGGCAATCAAGTCAAGAAGGTCAACGATCATTCATTCAAAGTAAAATCCCAATCAGGAAGCAACGTCTACGAAGTCAAAGCAACACCAAACGGCATGACTTGCACCTGCCCGGATTTCGTTTATCGCGGTGGAAAGTGCAAGCATATTCAGGCAACACGCTATTACCTTGAAATCGAAAAAGACACGCCAACAGGAACTGTTACTGAGAAAGTCCATCTGACTTATACCCAGGCTTGGAACGCATACAATGAGGCTCAGAAAGCAGAAGTCAAGTTGTTTGATGGGCTGCTAAAAGACCTGGTAAAAGCCATTCCTGAGCCAGAACAGATCACAGGAAGGCCGCGTCTTTCTCTTCAGGAAACGCTTTTCTGCGCGATCCAAAAGGTCTATTCGCAGCTCTCTAGCCGCCGCGCGCATGGTCTCTTCCTGAACGCGACAGAAAAAGGCCAAATCAGTCATGCACCATACTTCAACGTGCCTTCTGCCTTCTTCAACAACCAGAAACAACGGAAATTCTGCAAAAGTTGGTAACACTCTCGGCTTTGCCCGTCGCGGGAATTGAGGTTGATTTTGCAGTCGATTCTACAGGCTTTAGGACGACTCAATTCAATGCCTATAACGGCGCGAAGCACGGCCAAAAGAAGGAGCATCAATGGGTTAAAGCTCACCTTTGCGCAGGGGTTAAAACCAACGTAGTGGCGGCGGTTGCAATCACCGATGCATACAGCAATGATTCGCCGCAATTTGGTCCACTGATCAAGAAGACTGCTGAAGGATTCACCATCAACGAGGTCTCTGCTGATCTGGCATACTCGTCAAGGATGAATCTGCAAACTGTCGCAAGCACGGGTGGTAAAGCATACATTCCCTTCAAGAAGAATGCCACAGGGAAAGCCAGAGGTTCGACTCTATGGGGCAAGATGTATCATTACTTCCAGCTTAACCGCGATGAGTTCATGGAGCACTACCACAAGAGGAGTAATGTCGAAGCAACCAATGCAGCGATCAAACGCAAGTTCGGAGAAACGCTGAAATCCAAGAACCCAACTGCCCAGGTCAATGAGTTACTTGCTAAAATTATTGCGCACAACCTAACCGTAGTAATTCACGAGATGTACGAAAATGGGATACAACCTGAGTTCTTGCACGAAAAGTCTGAAGGCTTCACGTAAAGTAGGGCTAAATCAGCCCTTTACGTGCAAAGCCGAGTGAAGCGAATGGTTTAAATACAATATCGCATATAAGCATAATTGCTCTCTCATTATTATGAGCATTTGTCGGTAAAACATTGTGAGATCAGATTGAACAGTTCTTAAAATAAAAATCCGTGAGGCTTTAATGAAGATATGTATCACAGCAGGGGCATCAGGTCTTGATGCTCCCATGGATCCCAGGTTTGGGCGTTGCCCATTTTTCGTGGTAGTTGACCTGGACAGCATGAGTGAGACTTCCATTACCAACACCAATGTCATGGCAACCAGCGGGGCTGGCATACAGGCTGCGCAGGAAGTGGCCAAGCAAGGAGCTACCGCTCTGATTACAGGAAACATCGGCCCCAACGCCATACAAACTCTCTCGGCTGCCGGGATCGATGTTTACTTACACCAGGGAGCTGGAAGCGTTAGAGATGTCGTGGAAAAATTCAAGCGGGGTGAACTCACTAAAACCGCAGGCCCCTCTGTACCGGGCCATGCCGGAATGGGTCAAGGCATGGGTCAAGGTATGGGCCAGGGCAGAGGAAGAGGCGGGGGTAGAGGCGCCGGTGCGGGTAGAGGAGGAGGCGGCCAGGGTTCCAAAAGCGGATCAGGTGTTGGCGGAGGCAGAGGCCAGGGCGCTGGAAGAGGGGGTCAAGGGCAATGAAGATATGTGTTCCCACCATGGGCGAGGCCGGCATGCAAGAGGACATCTGCCAGCACTTCGGGCGGGCTCCTACGTTCACTATAATCGATCTGGATAGCGGATTGATCAAGGTCGTGCCCAATGTAAGCGAGCACATGGGCGGAAAAGGCCTGCCTACAGAGACCATCTTTGCAGAAGGCGTGCAGGTGATGATTGTGGGTGGCCTGGGACCCAAAGCGGTCGCAATGTTCAACGAAGGCGGAGTAGATGTATTCGTAGGAGCAGCCGGCACCGTGAAGGATGCCGTCGATGACTGGCGTACGAATATGCTCAGTCACGCCAACCAGGACAATGCCTGCAAAGAACACAAGCATTAGGCCTCGATTAGAGGGAATTTTTTGAAGATTTCCATAGCAAGCGGCAAGGGTGGCACGGGCAAGACTCTGGTGGCAACGAACATAGCAATCTCGCTGGCCTCGTCCGGAAACGACTGCGTAACTGTGGCTGATTGCGATGTTGAGGAGCCTAATGCCTACCTATTCTTTCCCCAAAGGACGCTTCTGGAGAGAGAAGAGTGCTCTGTCCCCGTGCCCTTCATCGACGAGACTAAGTGCACGCACTGCGGCAAATGTTCCGAAGTTTGTGCCTATCACGCCTTGGCTGTTCTTCCCAAGACAGTTCTCTTATTCCCAGAACTGTGCCACGGTTGCAGAGCATGCACGATTATCTGCCCAGAGAAAGCAGTCAGTGAAACCACCCGCTTCGTTGGAGAGATCTTTCGGGCTAAATCTTGCGGTTTGGAGATCATTTGGGGTGAGCTGGCATTAGGTGAAGCAAGGACCACACCTCTAATCAAGGCCGTAAAGAAAAAAGCCGCAGGCGAGATGGTTATAGTAGACTGCCCGCCCGGCACCTCCTGCTCACTGGTCGAGTCTGTGCGTGGTACCGACTTTTGCCTTCTGGTCACTGAGCCTACACCCTTCGGCCTTTACGATCTAGATATAGCTCTGAGGGTGCTGGAAAAGATGAATATCCCGCATGCCGTCCTGATCAACAAGAGCGGTATGGGTGATCGAAACGTCTACAAATACCTGGAGAAAAGAGACATACCCCTGCTCATGGAAATTCCTCTTGATAGAAAGATCGCAGAGCTCTACTCTCGAGGAGAGATATTTTCTCAGAAAATGCCGGAGTGGAAAGCAAAATTTGCCCGCATGATCCAGGTGATTGAGGAGATGATATCATGAAGCAGATCGCTATTGTGAGCGGCAAAGGAGGCACGGGCAAGACCTCAATAGTAGCCTCTCTTGCATCTTTGGCCAGCGGCCGGGCAGTTTTTGCCGACTGCGATGTGGACGCACCCGATCTGCATCTCATCCTCCGGCCTGCGGTGATAGAGCGCCGCGAGTTCTTCGGCATCAATAGAGCGTTTATCGATAGCGAGAAGTGCACCCAATGTGGAGCATGCCAGGATGCCTGCCGTTTTGCAGCCATTGACGACTTCCAGGTCGATCCTGCGCTCTGCGAGGGTTGCGGCGTCTGCAAACTGGTCTGTCCATCTGAAGCTGTGGAGATGAGAGAAAGTCTGGCCGGTTATGCTTACATTTCGGATACTAGATTTGGGCCTCTGGTGCATGCCGAGCTATTTCCGGGCGAGGAAGCTTCTGGAAAACTGGTGGCCATGGTAAGAGAGATGGCCCGCGAGCAGGCCGCTATGCGCAAGCTGGATATGATTCTGATAGACGGATCTCCCGGCATCGGTTGCCCGGTGATTGCTTCACTAACCGGAGTCGATCTGGCCCTGGTGGTGACCGAGCCCACGGTAACCGGCGAGCACGACCTGGAGAGAATCCTGGACGTGGCAGGTCACTTCGGCATCAAAACTGCCGTCTGCATAAACAAATCCGACCTCAATCCAGCGGGGTCCGGGCAGATCGAGGCACTCTGTGAAGAGCGAGCTGTCATGGTTGCCGGAAGGTTGCCCTTCCACCCATCCGTGGTAGAAGCCATGGTATCTGGCCGGTCAGTGGTTGAGTTGGGCGGGCCGGTAGCACAGGCCATATCAGAGATGTGGAATAATCTGAAATAGGGGACCAGGGCAGCCCCCCATAATTCTATCCAGAGCTGATGCTACTTAATTCTGACTATTTTCTCGAACTCATCCTTTGCAAGGTACCTGGGATCGTAATTTATTCCCTGATCCTTAAGGTCGGTGACATAGGAGCGCAGATGCTTTTGGGAGCCGGCCAGCAATCCCTGGTACATAGCCATAACATCCTTTGCATGCGTAGCATTCAGCTCCTTCTCCAGGTCCATGATGCTTATCTCCTCGAAGGTGGCCGCCGCATTTAGAGCCTCTTGATCAGAGGATAATCCCTTAGCCAGAAGCTCGTCATGGATCTTCTGCAAAGTCTGATTCTGGAATACTCCTTGCTCATCTTTTTCGGGAATTGTAAGAGCGTATTTGTCTATGATCGCTCTGGCCTGGTCCATGTGGCTTTGCTCCGATCTCGCCAGATCGCTGAAGATGGAGAGCTTGTCTATCTCATAAAGGGATGTGTACAGGTCGCGAGCCATCTTCTCTTCCTCCCAGATAAAGCTCAATCCCTCTTTTTCGTGGGTGCTCAGTGCTGCGACTCCTATGGCAGGCGGCATAGTCTGCTCACCGGTCAGAGTAATTATGCCCTCACCAAAGGCGACATTATGCTTGAAGCCGAGATCAGGGTTATTGGAGAGTGCCCATATTATGGATATCGCCTGGCCGGGCAAGAAAGCCTTATCGAACTTATCTCCCGTATCCATCTTTCTCTTGAGTTCGAAGACAGTGCGACCTGCCTCTTTCCTGCCGGCAAACTCCAAGATGTCATTTGTGCCTCCCAGCATAGTGTCCTCGATATGCGGACCATAGTTGCCGGTGCAATACTCGTCTTGTGCCACCGCCTTGCCTGATTGCACCGAGGCTATGATTATGTCGGCGTTTTTCATCCACTCCAGGGGCTCAAAGCCAATGGCCAACCAGCCGTCTGTGCTGGCGTTCATGGCCAGGTAGAGATATTCCGGATCGTTCTTCCAGGAGATCTCCATATCCCCGCCGCTGTAGCCCTGCCTGGCCGGACTTTGCAGGAGCATGCTGCGGGTGTACTCGCTCACCCCCACTAAACCATCGGCTTTCCACTCCTCTGTAGCTGCCTTCTCAGTTACAACTGGAGCCTCTTTAGGCTGAATGCAGCCGGCGGAGAAGAGCAGCAGACCTATAATCAATGTAATATAAATTAACTTCATAATGCAGTACCCATGGATATAATGGTCTGCAAAATATATTAGATTATCTCAGGCGGTCTAATATTCTCAGAGTTGTATTGTATCTCCTGCTGCGAGTGGCTGGCATCTCTCGCCCAAAGCTTCCTGCAGTCGGCAGATGGCCTTTTGCCCGGTGCAGTGTCCCGGACGGAGGATGGCAGGATCAAGCTTTCGTAGTGCATCTGCCGTAGCTTCTATGCGTTTCTCGTCAGCACTCGCCAGGTGAAAACCTCCGATCACAGCATAAAGCTCCTCGATTCCCGTGATCTTCTGGGCATGCTTGATGGTATTGATGATTCCTGCGTGAGCACAGCCGGTGATGACGGCCAAGCCTTTACCTTCGATGTTTATCGCCAGGGCCTGGTCGTCTGGAATATTGTCTTCGCAGTACTGGCCATCTTTGACCGTCCAGAAGCCTGACACCCTCTCGAAGGCCTCCAGGCGCGTCACCTCACCCGTAGTCATGACACCCGGTGCTATTACTGCCGGGCCTCTGCAATCGAGCATGATTGCCCCTGCTGCCTCAGCCTGTGTTCGGGAGAAGGGCGGCCCTATAAACCGCAGAATGGGCTGCGCTTTCAACTTGGGTGCGAATATCTCGGGATGAGCCATGATGCATATTCTACCGTTCACGCGCTGCAAGACGCCCATCAGCCCACCAGTATGATCATAATGGCCGTGGCTTAAGCAGATAAGATCGAGATGGGATAGGTCAATATGCAGAGCATCAGCATTATGCAGCATCACCTCTGTGCAGGCGCCTGTGTCCAGGAGCAGCTTCATTCTCTCTCTGCCATAGTCCAGATCTAAAAATATGGAGAGGCCATGCTGGGCCCAGACGGAAGAGTTGCCAAACAAGGCGGAATTCTCAACCACAATGGTCAATCGGAGCTCTTGCAGCATGGATAAAGGTCTCAATTCGATGCCAGCTTTCTGACAAGCGGCATGATGGCTGGTCTCGTGCCTTTTGCGGGAGAGGCCGGCTTGGCTGATAGCCCCATCTCCAGGCCCATGGATCCCATCATCTCTTGGTTGAAGCGCTCGGCAATCTCATCGAAGATCCTTTGATATGCTTTGCAGTGGGGGTCGACGCCTTTAATCTCGCCGTTGGTGGGCGCTATGGCATTGTAGGGACAGCCTCCCCGGCAGTAGCGGATATGCTTGCAGCCCTTGCATTCCTTGTCCACATACTCCTTGAAGGCACGCATGCGCATTCCCGCAGGTGATTCTGCCAGATCCTTTTGGCTGGGACGGTCGCGGACGTTGCCCATGATGTACTCTGGCATTCCTACGAAGCGATAACAGGGATAGATGCTGCCGTCCGGGCCCACGGCAAAGGTATTCTCCATGCAGTCTACAAATGTGCAGACCGTGCCCCGTCCGGTAAAGACACATCGGGCGTAGTCGTTGATGTTTCGCACCTCAATCCTGCTCATGTTTTCCAGGTACTTGTCAAGCAGGTAGACCAGGAGCTCTCCGTACTTTTCCGGAGATAGCGCCCATCTGTCCGGCTCGTCGCTTCGTAGAGACGGGAGTGCCGGATGCAGCTTAAGGGTAAGATCATTTTCCAGGAAGAAATTGAAGATATCTTCTTTGAACTGCTCGGAGTAGGAGGTAAATGTGCATATGAACTGCACCTGCAAGCCATGCTTTTTCGCCAGTTCATACCCTTTCATGGTCCTCTCATAGTAGCCCTCCGACCTCTGTTGGTCATTTAGTTCCTGGGGACCATCCAGGCTGGATCCGATAGGGATACTGTACTTTGCCAAGACATCCGCTAATTCTGGTGTCAGCTTCCAGAGATTGGTCTGCAGAGCAAAGTTGGGCTCTAAATGCTGCAGCTCTTCTGTGAGCAGGGGGAGTGCCTGCCGGTAGAATTCGGCTCCAGCCAGGAGGGGTTCCCCTCCGTGAAATGTGAAGGTGACGGGATCGATGCGAAAGTCCTTGAGCCAGGCTACGGTATCCTTAACAGTCTCTATGCTCATTACCGGAGAGCCTTCCTCCGAACTCCAGCAGTAGGCGCATTTGGATGGACAGCCTAGTGTGGGGATGATCATGACGTGAAAAGGCCTCTTTTGTTTCCGTTTTTGTCTCATCATTTCTTAGCCCTTCTTGTAATCCTACTCGTAGATCTCGAATGCGTAGCGCGTTATTTAATCTATTCTCTATTCCTTAGTTATCCTCTCCGCGCTCACTCTGGCGCGCCGCATTGGTGGCAGCTCTTTCCATAGCGCCATCTCCTCGCCCCGAATGACCAGTGCGCCATCGATATCCGGCTGATCGATTGCCTGGAAGCACTCCTGCAAAGGTCCCTTTGAACGTACTGCATTTCCCAGAGCCGTGGCGGCAGCGTCTGCCAGAGCTACATCCTCTGATATCACTACCGCAGCATCAGCAAAGCCAAAGGATATAGATGGGCCCACGCTGCCCGAGCTGGTGCAGATGCCCAAAGGAGCCAGCCGGGCCGGGAGCTCGAATCCCAGATTTTGGATAGGCGAGCTGCCTGCATATATTCCTACTACTATGGGCTGATCATTAAGAATGCAGATATCCCCGCCATTGTCCACCACAGCATAGGTTGCACCTTCATCCATCATGGCCTGCACGGCAAATCCGGCTATCGCACCGGCTACCGCCGACATAGGGCCTATGCGAAAGACGGCGCTCTTCTCAATCATCTGCTTGACAATTCGCGGGGCGTTATCCTGCATAGAATCGTAAGGCTCTAAGGTTATCCGAAAGAATGGATCCTCGCGTATAAAATCCTCCAGATACGCTCGCTGCTCTCTAATGGATTCTCGGGCTGCAGCTATGTGCCTCTCCTCCCGGGCGAAGATGGTGACAATGGTCTCTTTAAGCTGGAAATGCTCTTTCAAGACTTCAGGCATGGCCTCTCACAGCCGGAGAGCGCCTGATAAGCCTGCTCTAGCTATTGTCTCCTTCTTAGCTCGCAGCCGGACAATCAACTTCTCTTCGTAGCTTACCGACAACAAGTCAGCTGTCTCATAGAGCCGGGAAAGCTCTGAGAGGCCCTCTGCTGTGTAAGGCAGACTTAGTCTAAATTCCTGCAAGGGCAGCAAACGCTGAGAGATGCACTCTTCCAGCACACCCAGACCCTGGCCGGTGATGGCCGAGGCAAAAACCGGATAGGGGGCCAAATCTCTGATCAGCTCCACGATCTCCGCTGCTCGGCCTTCTTCCAGCCGGTCCGCCTTGTTCAGAACGGTCACTATGGGCGCAGAGACCTCACAGTCCCAGAGTGCCTTGTGCGAAGCCGCCAATTTGCGTCGCAACAATTCCGGCGGATCGCTGGCGTCTGCCACAAGAAGCACCAGATCTGCGTCTGAGATCTCGGAAAGAGTGGACCTGAATGCCTTTATGAGGAAGTGGGGCAGATCGTCAATGAAGCCGACGGTGTCTGTGAGAAGGACCTTTCTGCCCAAAAAATCCCGAGCCCGGGTAGTGGGCGATAGAGTAGTAAACGGCTGGTCCTTGGCTTCTACCTTAGAACCGGTGAGGACATTGAGCAATGTTGACTTGCCGGCGTTGGTGTAACCGGCAAGAGCCACCAGATCAAAACCCTGCTCTCTGCGCCGCTGTCGTCTATCCTCGCCCATGTTCTCCACGTTTGCCAGTTCAGAGCGGACCCTTGCCATTCTTCCCCGGATGTCATGGTACATGGACTGCTCATAAGCTCCGGCGCCCCGAAATCCCGGCTGTTCGCCTCGCTTTTTCAGGGCGAGGGCATTTTTTACCTGGGGAGCGTCATAGCTGAGTTTTGCCAGTTCTACCTGCAGTTTTGCCTCGCGGGTGGAGGCACGAGTGGAAAAGATCTCTAAAATGAGGTTGAACCTGTCTAGAACCCTGGCAGAAAACTCGCTTGTAATATTGAATACCTGGTTGGGGCTGAGTGCATTGTAGAAAATCAGTTTTTCCGGATTGTAGCTCAAGGCCTCTTCGATCTTTCCCCGTCCCATCTGAAAGCGAGAGTCCCGGCTCCTGCGCTGGAAAACTTCGGCCAGGACCCGATATCCGGCAGCTTGTGCCAGGCCGCGCAGCTCTTTCATTTTGTACGCGTCCGGCGACTTTATCGGATTTTCTCGCATTAGCAGGACGGCGGTCTTTTCTTCATTCATCACAATTCATCTTCTCGGGCATCAATGATAAGCCTTCGGCCTGCTACGGATATATGATGGGCCATCTCCACCGCCGTCCTTTCGGCTATGGTCTCTGGATACTTGAAGTCCCTGCCCAGGATGCTTTTCACCCTCCAGATCTCCATGTTGTACAGGTCACCGGATTCAGCGACAATTGTTCCGGGAAGGCACATGCACGCTTCGCTTAAGAAATCGAGGATGATATTTATGTCCAGCATCTTGGTCACACGAGGTATCTGCCTCACTGAGTAGATTTTTTCTACAAAATTGGGGGATATGCGGGCGGAGACAACGGCGCATACCATCTTGTATCTGCCGCTTTCAGCATGTCTGCCAGAAATATCAATTGCCACTATGTCTATTTATTCAACCCCTTCTGATGATGGCGTGCTGGTTTACTATCGCGCTAGCCTCTTGCTGAGTCAGGCCTGCGCCCATAGCGATCTCTATAGCTCTTTCGCAGTTTATAAGATCCCGAGGAGAGTGGCTGTCCGTGTCCACCACCATTTTTGCTCCGGCCAGTTTTGCCATGCGCACCACATGGCCGTTGGTGATGTTATGGCCCGAGCGGGACGTGATCTCCAGACAGACATTATTCTCGCGGGCCAGCTCTGCCTCCTCCAGAGTGATGAAGCCGGGGTGAGCGAGTATGTCAACTCCCGCCTCAATCGCCGCCCGGTTTGTGCCTGGCCGGACAGGCTCCACAGGCGTTTCGCCGTGCACAACTATGATCTCAGCTCCCAGCCGGCGGGCCGCCGCTGCCAGAGGCCCTATCTTGGCTGGTGGAACATGAGTTAATTCTGCACCAACCAGGACTTTGATATCCGATACTTCTTCAAAATATTTTATTTTAGACACACAGGATAAGATGTGCTCTATATTGGTATAGTCCGCATGATCGGTTAGGCCGATGGTCGTGTATCCCAAAACTTCTGCCCGGCGCACCAGCTCGGAAGGAATGAGTTCGCCATCACTGAATGTGGTATGTGTATGCAGATCGATCATATTAGTGGCTCTTCTTCTTGTATTTTGCTTTCATGGAGCCGGCGATTCTCTTCAAGACGGCGGATTTTGAGCCCTTCTTGGCAAGCAGTATTCTCCCGGAAGCCTCTTGCAGGTGCCAGGTCTTGGGGTGCTTCTTCTCGCGTTCAATCTCCGGCTTAAAACCGGATTTCAGTGAGGCAGTGATCAACATGTCCAGGTTCGGCTCATTGACGGCATCCTGACGGGAGACCATTCTGCCTTCCGACCTGGTGCGAGCTATGTCGAAGTAGATAGGCCATATGACAAGTTTGTCCTTCTCGGGCATAGACTAGTCTAATTGCCGCATCATTAATGTATTCTCCGGCATGAAAAGTCTTTTAGCCTTGTTCAACCAATTATTCATTGGAGCTTTCAATAATGAGCCAAGAGACTTTTCCCGTTGCCAATGTCGGTGGAAAGGAAATCCCATACGACCCGGATCAGCTTCGGCGGATCCAGGAGCACCCATGCTTCAGCGAGAAGGCCTGTCATGCCTTTGGCAGAATGCATCTGGCTGTGGCACCCAAGTGCAACATCCAGTGCAAGTACTGCGTTCGGGACTTCGATTGCGTCAATGAGTCCCGGCCAGGGGTGACTTCTCAAGTTCTCAAGCCAAAAGAAGCTTTAGAGCGAGTGGACGAGGTGCTGGAGAAGTATCACTACATCAAAGTGGTGGCAATCGCCGGTCCTGGAGAGCCTTTGGCCAATGAGGAGACATTCGAGACCCTGCGCCTGGTGGGTGAGAAATATCCGGGTGTGATCCTCTGCCTCAGCACCAATGGACTGCTTTTGCCTGACAAGATCGAGGAGTTGGATCGTTTGGGGGTCTCCAATATCACAGTTACTATGAATGCCATAGACCCGGAGGTCGGCCAGCAGATCTACGATTATGTGACCTATCAGGGCAAGAGATACGAAGGATTGGAAGCGGCAACCATCCTGCGCGACCACCAGCTCAAAGGCATCGAAGAGGCCCTAAAACGGAAAAAGATTGTTAAGGTTAATACCGTTTTGATTCCCGGCATCAACGAAAAACATGTCTTCGATATCGCCCGCAAGATTAAGGCTATGGGGGTCTATATCCATAATGTCATGCCACTCATTCCCCAGTATAAGTTCGCCCACATCAAGCCTCCATCACCTGAGGAGAAAAGGAAAATACAGGAGGAGCTGGGCAAGATCATCAAGCAGATGAAGCATTGCCGGCAGTGTCGCTCTGATGCTATTGGGAAGTTGGGATGCGATGTACAGCAGGAGTTCGCCAGCAGAACCAGAGAACAGGGATAGGCTTTGGCATTTTTTTAACTCTGTGGTATAGTGCGCCTCCAAAGCCGGTATATGCCGAGCCGGGAGACAACACCTATTTTGTCAACCCGATCTGGCATATTCCTGATGATACAGAGCTGGGCAGCTATCAGGCAGATTTTTATTTGTATAGTTATTATGATAGCAACACAGGGAGAGTTTTCTGAACAGTTGGATCAGGTTGACCTGGCTGGTGCATTTAGCGTTGTAGGACGAGTATAATCGATCCAAATCCTTTTCATCTTGTTTTTCCATTTCCCTAAACGGCCCCATGTTCACGGGATGATGCACATTTGAAGCAGTTCAAGACGTGGTTTCGCTACAACAACAAGAACTCCTACAGCATTGCCGCTCTGATGCCCCTGGTGGAGGCGGGCATCGCTCGTGAGCCGAAAGAGGGCATCATGCTCTACAGCTTTGCCAGCGCCCAGGCACAAGAGGTCTACAGGGAGGTTCGCAGCGCTGCGGTGGATGCCGTTTACATCGCCGGAGGACCTCATCCATCCGCTCTGCCTGAGGAGGTACTTGAGCACTTTGACTTCGTGGTGATAGGTGAGGGGGAGGAGACGCTGCCGGAATTGCTGCTGGCTGTAAAAGAGGGCAGCGATCCGGCCAGGGTGAATGGCATCGCCTTCAAACGCCAGGGTCGGGTGATATTTACGGAAAAGAGGTCGCCTGTGGACCTGGATTCTTACCCGCCCTTTAGCAAAATCCTGGCGCCTCTGGAAATCTCGCGCGGCTGCCCCTGGGGCTGTACTTACTGCCAGACTCCCCGCCTCTTCGGCACCTGCATGCGTCACCGATCGATTCCCATCATTGCCCAGTATGCTCGTCGCCACAAGGATATTCGCTTCACCTCGCCCAACTCTTTGGCCTACGGCTCAGATGGGCGCGCCCCTCGCCTGGAGAAGGTGCAGGCCCTGCTCAAGGTTCTGGCAGAGCAGAAAAAGCCCATCTATTTCGGCACATTTCCCTCCGAGGTCCGGCCGGAGTTCGTCTCGGCTGCGGCCCTGGAGCTTATCGTCAAGTACTGCGCCAACAAGAGTCTGAGCCTGGGGGGTCAGTCAGGCAGTCCTGCGGTCTTGCGCAGCATTGGCCGGGGCCACGGGTGCTCGGAGATCCAAGAGGCCCGCGAGCTTGCTTTGGATTATGGACTTGTGCCCCAGGTGGACCTGATCTTTGGCTTGCCGGCTGAGCAGGAAGAGGATCAGCGGCTGAGCCTTGAGCTGGTGAGGTGGATTGCAGCTAAGG
>JAQTXY010000016.1 GCA_028688535.1 Methanothrix sp.
GTCGAGGCTGCCAGGATGTCCAGCCAGGCGAGCCAAGCGGCCAAGAAGATCCTGGGAGATGTGAGCAGCGAGATTGGCGAGGTCAAGAGCAGCGATCTTGCCCCTATTGACCTCATAGAGACGGACGATGAGCTGATCGTCCTGGTGGCTCTGCCGGGCGCCAGCAAGGAGAAGATCGATCTGCGGGTGACGGAGGACAGCCTCTATGTCGATGCCAAGATCTCTCCCAGAGAGGGAAAATATCTGCGCAGGGAGATGGGTACTATGGGCCGCAAGCGAGATATCAAGCTGCCCATGGAAGTTAAGCCGGAACAGGTGAAAGCCACCTTCAAGGACGGCATATTAGAGGTGCATCTTCCCAAGCTCGTAGTCATAAACGCGCAGAGGGTGCAGGTGGATTAGTCACTCGGAGGCTAGCGCTTCATATCCTGTCAGGATGTCAAGCAGTTCTGAAGAGATGGCATCCTGACGCTGCTTTCGGTAATGGGCTAAGAGTTCACTCAGGTGCTCCTCTATATTTTTCTCTGCTAGCTGCATGGATGCCAGCCTGCTGGAATTCTCGCTGGCAAGTGATTCTGCGAATGCACGGTAAAGGGTGAAAAATAGATGCTCGCGAACCAGGGAGGAGAAGAGCACCTCCGTATCCATGGAATAAGTGGGCATGGAATTCGAGTGCCATTTTTTTTCTGCCAGGCCGGCAAACCATCTGGCGTCAATGGGAAAGAGATCGGCCATTTGAGGGCTAAAGGATCCTGCGATGCTGTTTATGGGCCGATTGTAAAAGAGAACAATTTTATTGACGTTGCTTTCCAGGCGCCACTGATCAATCTTGGCCAGAACCTTTCCCATAACCTCAGTTATGCCCAGAAAATCTCCTGAAAAAGAAAAGTAAGCCTCGACAGATTGGCCCGCATTTTCGAGACGGGCAAAAACGCGTCCTCCGACCGCCAGAACTCTTCGATCTTCATGTTGCATCTTTGCCATTCGGTCCAATGCATAACTGGAAACTATATCATTAAACTTACCGCAGAGCCCCTGCTCCGAGCCGAAGACAACTGCCCCTAGGCTACCATTTTCATCCAATTTTTTAGGCGTCAATAAATTTTTATTATTTTGTAATATAATTTGCAGTCCGAGCTCAAT
The DNA here is from genome assembly GCA_028688535.1 of Methanothrix sp. Lineage (GTDB taxonomy): Archaea > Halobacteriota > Methanosarcinia > Methanotrichales > Methanotrichaceae > Methanothrix. The sequence goes on from JAQTXY010000016.1 coordinate 1,144, forward strand.
GGTTTTGTTGTACTCGCTAAGGGAGCGCAACGACATTTCATATTCCTGAATATTTACTGAAGAAATTGCCTTCATGATTTTAACAACTGATTGCAATTCGGTGGTATTTCTAATCCTTCTTTTCGCTCTTTCAAGCTCTACCATATTGCCACCTAGGCCGAAAAAATTTCTGTAAATGTCTTTAGGATCAATTCGCGATCCTCATGGCTTAACTTTTGGCCCGATGCAATCAATTCATTTAAGCGAGGCAGTTTTTCGCGAAATGCTCTTGCCATCATTACCTTTGCCGATGCCACATCATTCAAATGATGCTTGTCCAGAATTCCCTCTGTTACCGCTAGAAGAATTGCTATCTGCTCAGGGGCGGACATAGGATCAAATTGAGACTGTTTCAAGACCTCGCGTATTCTTCGGCCGCGCTGCAAAGTTTTTTGGGTTTCCGGATCAAGGCGGGTGCCAAACCTAGTGTAGACCTCAAGACCCTGGAATTGCGAATATATGAGGCGCAAAGATCCGGAGACCTGGGCAAAGGCAGGCAGCTGGCTCTTACCACCCACACGCGAAACTGACAGGCCCACATCAACGGCTGGCAAGATCCCTTTTCTAAAAAGCTCAGGGGAGAGGTAGATCTGGCCATCGGTAATGGAGATGAGATTGGTGGGAATGTAGGCGGAAATGTCCTGGGCTTGGGTCTCAATGATGGGCAGTGCCGTGAGAGACCCGCCGCTATGATATTGGGTCGCCCTCTCTAAGAGCCGGGAATGAATGTAAAATATATCGCCGGGAAATGCCTCCCTTCCTGGGGGACGGCGCAGCAATAGTGATAGCTCACGATAGGCTCGGGCATGCCTGGTCAAATCATCGTAAACGATTAAGACATCGTTCCCTCTCTCGACAAAAAATTCTGCCATAGTAGTAGCGGCATATGGGGCAATGAAATTCATGGCAGGCGGATCTTCGCCGGTAGCTACGACTATTATGCAATTTTTCATGACTTCATTCTTTCGCAGCTGTGCAGCGACAAGGGCGACCTCCGATTTTTCCTGCCCGATGGAGCAATAGATACAAATTAAATCTTTATCTTTTTGATTGATTATAGTATCAATGGCCAGTGCAGTCTTACCGGTTTGCTTGTCGCCTAAGATAAGCTCGCGCTGGCCACGACCAATGGGAATCATGCTGTCTACTACGATTGTTCCCGTCTGAAGAGGAACATTAACTGCCGCCCGCTCCATTATCGCGGGAGCCTCTCTATCGATAGGCATTTTTTGTGAGGTTTGGATGCTTCCTCCTTCATCCAGAGGCCTGCCCATGCCATCAACGACTCTTCCCAATAGCTCCTCGCCCACGGGCACTTCCATAATGCTTCCCGTTCTGCGTGCGATCTGTTTGGCCTTGATGCTTTCGCTTTTACTGAGCATGATGACGGCAACTTCCTCCTGATCAAGGTTGAAGACTATACCATAATTGTCTCCTGGGAATCGTATGAGTTCTTCAGATTTTGCATTTGGCAGTCCTTTGATATGAACGATGCCTTTGCCCACAAAAGATACCACGCCGATCTCTTCAATCTTAAGCTCCGGCCTATAGACTCCGACATTTTGCTCAATTGCCGTAAAAGTATCGGCCAGAATTCCCCTGATTCCAGATGAATCTTTTATCATGGTTTTACAATGCTCTCTTCTCAAGCCAGCGGGAAAAATCAGCTTCCAGTGAATCAAGATATCCGGAAATGCTCCACCCAATTTCTACATTCTTGGCGCTCATTACGATACCTGAGATTAATTCATCAACAGTCTCAAATTGCACTCTCACATCAGCCTCGGCATGATCTGCAAGAGCATCCCTGATTTGTTGCTGAATTTCATCGGGAACTTCAAAGGCGCTACGTACTGTTATAATCTGTTCTGCATCTCTTAAGAAATCCTTAATCGTCTCTCTTTCTGATTCCTCCAGATTTTTTAAGCGATTGATAAAAACAATCATTGTTTGCCGCTCCAGATCTTCATTCGCAAGGTCTCGCAAAGCCTTTCTGGAGATGGCATAAATCTGCTGTCCACTGTACTTCTTCAAATCACTGGTGAGATCATCTCTTTGACGCTGCAAATCCCTTTGCCACTCTATTTTTGTCTCTTCAATCTCATCCTTTGCTTTTTTCATCATATCCATTTTAAACTCTTTTGCATCTTCTTTTGCCTTGACGAGAAGCTCTTCATGCTCTGCGGACAGCTCTTCCTTCTTCTTGCGGTAAGACTGTGCTTCTATAACTGCTTCTCTCTTCGCATCTTCAGCCTCTTCTTGGCGGGAGATGATCCTCATCTCTCTCTCGTCCATCAATTTGAGGAGCGGCCTGTAAAGGACGTGCTTCAAAATAAGCACTAGTAATGCAAAGTTCACAACCTGGGCGGCAGTTGTAATATAATCAATCTGCAAGACTTCCTCCTAACGAGTCACATAATCCCAGAAGGGATTGGAGAATATCAGAATGATGGATATGACAAAGCAATAGATTGCAGTTGATTCCACCATGGCAAGTCCCACAAATAGAGTCCTTGTTATGGTGTTGGCCTCATCAGGCTGCTGGGCAATGGCACTCAAGGCCCGGGAGAGTGCCCAGGCTTCACCTATTGCCGGCCCAATTGAGCCAATGGCGATGGTGAGGCCCGAGACAATTATGGATGCAACACCTATGGTCTCAATAGCGGTCATTCTCGAACACCTTTTGGTGATAATTTATCCTCTGGTTTGTCATTTGTCGAACTTCCTGATATGATATACACGGTAGCCAGAACTGAGAAAATATAGGCCTGTACCTGTCCGATCAATAAACCAAAAAGGTCCATGACAGCAGGCAAGAATAAGGGCACGATGGAGAGCAGTACTGCCACCAGCAAATTCTGACTCATCATATTGCCAAAAAGCCTGAGGGCCAGTGCCATCGTCCGAGAGATTTCTCCAATGAAATTGAATGGAAGCATAATTAGAGATGGCTGGATGTAGCGTGCGAAATAATCAGCTGCTCCTTTCTCAGCAATACCATAAATGGGAACGGCAAAAAAGACACATATAGCCAGCGCCAGAGTTGTTGAGAGGGAACTGGCAGGAGTTCGATACCCAGGAATTATGGCAAGCAGACTGGACAGGGAGATAAATAAAAAAATGGTTCCGGTAAAATGTATGTATCTTTCAGGAGCTTTGCGGGATATTTCTGCGATCTCGCTTTTCATAAAACTGACTATGGTCTCCATTAGGGCTTGTCTATGCGAGAGCGGGGGCTCAATAGAAAGGTGGCGCGTTGAAAGCCAGGCGAGAAATATCAGCAGCCCCATCACTATCCAGGTGTTGACTATCGTTTCATTAAGTGTAAAGGCCCCCCAGCTCCAATAAATAATTTCATCAGGATTTATTTGAACCATTTCTGCGCCTCCTTTTTTGGAGATAGAGAAAGCCTACGAATCAATGCTAACTTGGTCAGCACAAAGCCAGCCAGAGAGAGCAATAGAGCTTGCATGCCGCTGCCGATAATCAGATAAAATCCCAGGATGCAAACCAGGGATCTGGCAAAGAAGCTGCCTAGGCTCAATAAAGTCGGCTGTTGGGTGCAAGGGAGGCGTTTTATTGTCAGCCATAATCCGCCAAAGTAGAAGGCTCCAAGGAAGACTCCCATGAAAAAGCTCGCTACGAGTACGAATGCGCTATCCATTAATGGTGTCCTCCTCAATCTCTTTCTGCCCTTTTTTAACCCAGTACCAGGCATTTAAACAGCCCACGGCCAGGCCCAGGAATAAAAGAGTAAGTGTCCAGGAGATGGGTCCGCCATAATTCAGGTCCATCCAAACACCCAACAGGACGCCCACAAGAGTTGGGACTGCCACGGACCATCCGATAACGCCCATCATGCCCAGACCAAACCAGATTCCTCTGGCCCTCTCTCTTCTGGCCTTGATCTTGCGCTCTTCTTTTACGGCAATTTCGTCTTCGAAGCTTTTGCGATGTTCAACCATTATTCACATCATCTCAAATCATATCTTCCCAAAGATGCTTTTGGCAAAGTCTGCTTCCAGTTTTGCCAGAATGGAGCGGGTTTTCTTTTCTTTTTCGTCCAATGTCCTGAATTCCTGCTTTACAATAGACTTCAGTTCGCCCAAATCTCTGCTGCGTACAGCTCTTCTTGTGGAGACCCTCACCTCAGAGGCGCGTTTCACCAGAATCCCTTCGTCAACTGCCAGATATTCCTCTTCCTTTTCAGACTCAAACGAGATTATTCCTGGAACCAGTGCCGCTACAAAATCGATATGTTTGGGAAGCAGGCAGAATGAGCCATTTGCAGCTTCTGCAATAACCTTTGTCACTTCTTGGTCTAAAAAGATTCGCATAGGAAGAATTACCTTCAGCCTCATATCTTTGCTTCCTCGATATCACCAATCATGTAAAGCGATGCCTCAGGATAATCTGCGAATTCGTCACTTAGAATGCGCTCACAGCCGCTGAGTGCATTATCAAGCCTAATCAATTTCCCCTTTCGCCCAGTAAAATGTTCGGTGGTCATAAAGGGTTGAGTAAGGAAACGTTCCAGCCTGCGCGCTCGATTCACCGTCTTTTGATCCTCCTCAGAGAGTTCTTCCAGCCCCAGCATGGCAATGACGTCCTTGAGATCTTCGTATTCCGCCAGCGTTTTTCTGATCTTTTGAGCCGTTTGGTAGTGCTTGCTTCCCACAATATGGGGACTTAACATTCTGGAGCGGGACTGCAATGGATCGATAGCTGGATACAGTCCCTGGCTGGCCATCTTCCTGGAGAGGACAATGGAAGAAGAGAGGTGGCCGAAGGTATGGGCAACTGCCGGATCTGTAAAATCGTCTGCCGGGACATAGACTGCCTGGACCGAGGTAATTGCTGCGGTCCTGGTGCTACAGATTCTGCCCTCAAGTTCGGCAAGCTCGCTTGCCAGGGTCGGTTGATACCCCAATCTGGAAGGAAGTTGACCCATCATCCCCGAAACCTCAGATCCGGCCTGAATAAAACGAAAGATATTGTCGATGAGCAGCAGAACATCCTTTTTGGCGTCATCCCTAAAGTATTCAGCCATAGTCAGAGCAGTATGCCCGACACGAAATCGGACTCCCGGCGGCTCATTCATCTGGCCGAGGACCAGTATGGTTTTATCCAGTACATCCGCATCTCTTATCTCTCGGTAGAGCTCTTCTCCCTCACGAGAGCGCTCTCCAATGCCGCAAAATATGCTGATTCCCTGGTAGCGCCCAACCACATTGTGAATCAGCTCCATGATCAATACGGTCTTGCCGACGCCTGCTCCTCCAAAGAGACCAGCTTTGCCTCCTCGCTCCAGAGGTGAAAGGACATCTATTGCCTTTATTCCCGTCTCGAAGATCTCAGAAGTGGTGTTTCTTTGAAATATTGGCGGCGAAGTTTGATGCAAGGATCTAAATTCGCAGGCCTGCACATCCTCTTTCCCGTCGATGGGAGCACCAAAGACATTTACTGCTCTTCCGAGCAGTTTTTCTCCTACGGGAACCATCAGAGGATCCCCAGTGTCTATCACGATAGAGCCCCGAGAAAGCCCCTGCGTCCGGGTCAAGGCTATTCCCCGGACGGTTTCAGAATTGAGATGGGAAAGAACCTCTATGATGATCCGCCCATCTTTGCCCGCTTGGAGCAGATTATGAATCTCGGGCAGCCTTACTATGAAGCTGGCATCGACTATGCTGCCCCGAACCGAGACCACAGTACCTTTATTCAAGAAATCCAATTATTTATGCCCCATGTAGTTTTTTTTAATATGATATATATCACTACTCTGACGGGCGGACACCAGTACAAAAAAATTAAAAAGATATGCAGATTCAATTCTTTTCGTCCAGACTCTGCATAGTAATAATCTGGTAGGTGTAATTGATGGCCATCTTCTGTCGCTGCGCAATAACCAGCTTCCACTTCAGGCTGGTAGCCGTGCTCTCAGCAGCCTTGGGCATGACAGAGATGATCACGGCCTCCTGAGGGACGGTGTCGATTACCTCCAGCATCGCCGCTCGGTCCAGGTTGCTTTTGATCTTCAGGTTATAGGTCCAGGCTTCAATGGTCTCTTTTACGGTATGATTTCCCAGCCCTGAGCCAATTGTTTTGATGGTCTCGGTCTTATTGTAGTCGAAGAGCTTGCGTTCTACCTTCAGATCGGCAGATGGGCCCACCACAATGGAAGCATTGGTGCCAGCTGGCGTATAGGGCATCTCGATGGTGGAAACATACTCGTCATTTCTGTAGAGCAATGCATTTCCCGTCGGCCATGGGCTGGTCAGGGTATTGTTGGCTCGAATCTCCTCCTTGGCAGGTCCCTCCTCCTGATTATAGGCATCCCAGGTATAGACTCTCACCAGGGGAGCCATCTCCTCGAAGAGGGGAAAGCCGATCTCCTTGTCCATGACCAGGTCTTTTCGCCCTTCCAGCTCGAAGATGTAGAGCGTCTCCAGCTCGCCAGAGGAAGGCGCAGGGGCAGCTGCATAGTCCATGAACTCGGCCAGGGGTGCGGCTTCAGCAAATCGCTGATTTATCTGGGGCGCGGCTTTGGCCAGATAGGGCTGCACGGCCTGGGGCAGGCCAGCTACCAGCTTGAGGCGCACGTTCTTGAGATCCTCTCCGCCGCGATTGCGTAGCAGTGCATTGGCCTTCACCAATACTGAGCCATTCAGAAGGTGCAGGTCGTACACCGGCTTCCAGGTGGCGGCATTGTACATGAGATAGGAGAGGTCAAAACTTTGCGATCCCGGCGCGGAGATGTTCAGAGTGTAGACGGGATTGGCATCGTAGACCACCCGCTCCTGGGTGGCATTGCTAACGGTTAGGAGCACTGAGCTTTGCTCGGCCTTTTCCGGAACATTGATCACAAATTTGTGCACGCCGTCAGTCACATCCAGGCTTCCGGTTCGTTTCACTGCCATCAGGCCGTCCGGATAGATGGTGACGGAGTCTACCGGCAGGGTGATGGCGGTGGTGGCCTCGACCCCGCTCGCCTCATCGGAGAGAGCAAGGGCCGGAGCGCATAACAACAGCATTAGAATAGCTACAAAGAGCTTCATGGTAAAACCTCATCATTAATGTAAGTCACTAAACATATTATACTTTCCTAGAAAGGTAGTTAGAATGTCAAATGCTTGGAATTCATATAAATAGTATGCAATAGTTTTAAATCCTGCTTCTTGCACCATAATCTCTCAGCAATCTCGAAAGTGATAAGTTAGTTTGCACTCGTCTGGCAATCTCGCCCATAGGGGTATAAAACCGCAAAGACGGCTATTTCTCTTTTTACTTACCATAAATACATATTCTATGCTGGGCAGGTGTGTATGATGATGGAACCATGAAGACAATACCTTCAAAAAGTGCTATAGTTTTGATCTTGCTTCTGCTAATCGCATGCGCATCAGCGGTTACAAGAGTGTCAATATCTGAATCTCCCAGTTTAAGCCTCTATGGAAACGGTCAAAAGGCAGAGCTATTTACTCTAAACAAAGGGCTCACGTTATTCAATATGACTTACGATGAAACATCGAACTTTGCGGTTTGGCTTTTGTATCCGGATGGCGATCGAGATTTGCTGGTAAATGATTATGGTAGTCCGTTTAATGGATCAACATTAGTGCAAATAGACGAAAGTGGCTTATACGGACTTAACATAGAAGGGGATGGCAATTGGACCATTAATATAACTCAGGTTACATTGCGCGAACCATCGTAAAATGCGTCGATTACAGCGAATTATCTCTATCGCCCAAGAAATGCTCAAATATATCTAATATTTTTATTATATCGGGGTGAGGATGGTCACGAATACCCCGACCTTCTGGTTGGGGATAAAGTGAATCCTCGCATGTTATTTATGCTCACTCAAAATCATGGCGCCAATTAGGCCCGGCTGTACTACGCATAATAGCTGCTTACTTGAAAATGTCGTCTATGTTTTGAGGGTGCATCACCCTGAGCTTAAAAGAGGACGGAACCTTGTATTTCCTCAAGGTTTTGTCTGTTGTTATGAGGTAATCAAGATCGTAGGCCATTGCGTAACCTAAATGAACCAAATCCGTGGGGCTTAGCCTGCTATCTCGAACAGTCTCATCCATATACAGATTGTAGCAAGCCACAGCAACGGCTTTATTCGGGCGAAGAACGACTATGTCCAATCCTTGCCAGAAATCTATCAGCATATAGAGATCGTCAATGCAGAATTTGCCCTCTTCCTCGCTTTGAATGCATAAGCTGACAATTTCCGCAAACACCGATACGGGAACGCAGAGCTCCACGCGAGGGTGCCCACTCGCGCGGCTCAAAAATTTTTTATTTCCCTGGGAAAAATGCTTCTCTTGCTGAGCACGTCGCGATTGTGGTCAATGACAGCGTATAGGAAAATATCGGAGTCTACGGCTATGCGCATTGTTTAACCGCCAAAAGCAGTCTGGATTTTTCTTACCATCGCTTCCTCTTCCTCTTCAGTCAGAGCCCAAATTACTCTGCCGAAGATATCTGTGGCTCCTCCATGGGGCAGCGGGTCCTCGTCGGTATCGACACGATGAATGAAGGGGGGTTTCAGCATATCCATGATCTCCCTTTTATGTCGAAATAGTCCCGACATCCTGGATTATATTTCTTTCGTTTATCTCCGAGGAGTGCAGTTTCGTGATCTCCGAATTCTTCTGGCTGTATTTTCTCCAAACGAGGCCACGCACGCAATGCTTATATCACCACATCCAATTGTTGAATAAACATATTATTCATACTGGTGTTCCCATGTTTCTCGATTTCATGAGCGAGGTCGAGGGCCTTTTGCATGCTGCCCTCGAGCGCTGCGGCTACAAGGTAGAGGAAGGAGTAAACAATCTGGGGCTGGAGCTGAGCCCTCATGCCGATCTGGCCTCATCAGTGGCCTTCCGGCTGGCTCCGGTTCTTAAGAAAAGCCCGGTGGCTATTGCCAGGGAGATCCACCAGGCCCTAGGCCAAAATTTCAGCTATGTGCAAAAGGTAGAGCTTTCCGGCCCCTATCTCAATTTCTTCATGAGCCGGAAGTTCCTGGACAGGGTCATACAACAGGCCCTGGCGGACAATGCCTGGACCGGTCGCATGAATGAAAGGGTCATTGTGGAGCACACCTCAGCCAATCCGGATGGGCCGCTGCACGTGGGTCATATCCGCAATTCCGTGATCGGGGACACACTGGTGCGCATCCTGCGCCGGGCGGGCTGCACTGTGGATGCCCAGTACTACGTCAACGACATGGGCCGCCAGGAAGCTATGGTGGTCGTGGGCTGCGATCACTTCCAGCTGGACGGCAGCAAAGCCGACCATGCCGTGGCCAAGGTCTACATCGCAGCCAACCGTCTCATGGAAACCAATCCCGAGATACGGGATGAGGCGGATCAGGTAATCCAGCGCTACGAGGCGGGCGACGATGAGACGGTGGCCAAGATCCAGAGCGCCATCAAGTACGCCATTGGCGGCATCGAAGGGACGCTGCACCGCATGAACATCCGCCACGACAGCTACCACTGGGAATCGGAGTTTGTGCGAAAGGGGGATGTCTCCGAGATTTTGGGCCAGCTGGAGAAGACGGGGCTCACAGAATACGAAGAGGGCGCTTTTCAGCTCGACCTCACTTCGTATGGTTTTGAGAAGAAGATGGTCCTCAAGAGGGCGAACGGAACCTCGCTTTACATCACCCGCGACCTGGCCTACCACCGCTGGAAGTCCCTGAATTCAGACCGCTCGGTGGATGTCCTGGGAGCCGACCACAAGCTGGTATCCGGGCAACTCTGCACCGCTCTTCGCCTTTTAGGCGTTCGCGAACCTGAGGTGGTCATCTTTGAGTTCGTCTCCCTGCCCACAGGCTCCATGAGCACCAGAAAGGGCAAGTTCATCTCCGCTGACGAGCTGCTCGATGAGGTGGAGAAGCAGGCTTATGAGGAGGTTAAAGTGCGCCGGCCAGAGGAGAGCGAGGCATTCCTGAAAGTGGTGGCGGCCCAGGTGGCGACGGGTGCTGTGCGCTACGATGTGGTCAAGGTCTCCCCGGACAAGGCCACTACCTTTGACTGGAAGCAGGCTCTGGACTTTGAGAAGCTTTCTGCGCCCTTCATCCAGTACTCGCATGCCCGCGCCTGCAGCATCCTGCGCAAGGGAGAAGATCTGTGCAAGGCAGAAACGAGTCAAGAGGGCCAGAATGATCCGGCCCAGGCAGATATGCTCATCGGCGAGAACGAGATCGCTCTCATCAAAAAGATTGCGCAGTTTGATCTGGTCATCGACAGAGCTGCCCGTGAGCTGAAGCCTCATCAACTGGCCACGTACGCCCGCGAGCTGGCGGAGAGCTTTAATCATTTCTATCGCTACAGCCCGGTGCTGGATGCCGAGCCGAGGCTGCGCCAGGCAAGGTTGGCCCTGGCGAGAGCAGCGCGCAACGCTCTGAGAACGACCCTGGAGACTCTGGGCATTGATGCCCTAGAGACGATGTAAAATGCGCTTTAGCCCCTATCTTTGGGTCGCGGCTTACGCCTCAACTTTTTTAATGCTATTGGCACTGTCGGCCTGGGCAATGCCGGTGGGAAATCCGGTCTGGACTGAGGAGCCCTGGACGAAGCCCGGGGGCGTGTTCCTGGAAAATGGTGCACAGGAAAGTCTAGTAACAGCCCTTTCGGATCCAATATACTTCAACCTAAGCGGCAATGAACCGGAGTCGATTCGCCTGGGTGATAGGCAGCTTAACTACTCCGATTATATCAACAGTACAGCTTTTGCACCACTTTTCAGCGAGCTATGGATTGCCAAGGATTCAGTCTGGAGCCGTTATGGGCAGGTCACGGCAGGTGAAGCAGTCGACCTGATCGTGCACACTCCTCGAGACGGCAGCGGCGATATCTATCTCGTATCCTATGCCAATAGCACAACTATGCACTGGAATCACAAATTCCTGGCAGGCTACTACCGGCTCAGACTGACGCCGGAGGAGAGCGGCAGGCTCTTTATGCTGCTCTCTCAGGGAAGCGATCCGGGCAATGCCCTCATTTTGGATGTCTTGGCCCGGCAGAGCAAGCCTTCGTTCTCACCATTGGATGTGAATTCTATCTCGATGGGTGACGCTTTTGTTACCATAAAGTCTCAAAGAATAAAAGGATTCGATGTCTTTGTGGACGGAGTTTTTTATTGCAACGATAACAGCGACGGCTCCCTGGATGGAATAGCCAGCTTAACTATCGGCGGCGGCAAGACTCACACTATTACCATCTCCCAGAGGGACGGCATGGGCGGCATTATTAACAAGAATGAGCATACGAAGAACTTCAATCGGGATACGCATTACACTTTGCAGATGGACTGACTGCTCTATTTTTTAGGCTAAGAAAAATGTCTCTCTGGCCGCTTCGGCTGCCGTCAGCCCGATGAGCCAGAGATGATAATGGTCTATTTTTGGCTTCGTCCCAGGCCAGGGCTCTACCTTACGTTGGATCTGCCTTTGCTGGCCATCATGAAGGCGAAGTCTGCCCTGGTATCGGTCTTCTTGCCATCCGGCAGGCGACCATAGGTGAAGTCGCTATGTGAGTTGTCGCTCTGCTGGGATGTCTTGTCTACCTCTGTGCCAGTGGCATCATAGAGGAATACGGTTCCATTGCCGGTAGCAGTCCAAGTATCCTGACCATCAAAAGCCACGAACCCCTTGGGCTCGATGCTGCCCTTCAGGAGGATGGGCCCTTCCCAGGGTTTGTCTACGATATTGATCTTCCAGCCGGTCAGATCCACGGCTGCGTCCCCGGTATTATAAAGCTCTACCCATACGGTGCCGTTGTCGGGCGGACTTAGCTCAAACTCATTGATAACCACGTCGCACATGCCCAGGCCACAGACGACCATAAGGCCGCAGAAAGCCAGGAGCGCCTTGATGCCGATATCGGATTTAAGCAACATTTTTTCACACCCCTCTGATTAGCGTATATTCGATTCACCCTTGGTGGCAGAGCCCAGGCCCCAGTCGCCATCGTTATTTGTATCGTAGCCATCCGGATGCCTGCCGTAGGTGAAGTCGTTGTTCATGGAGTCCTGCCGGTTGGCCGTCTTGTCCACTTCCTCTCCTGCTGCATTATATAGCGTGGAATATCCGCCATCATTATGATTCCAGGAAGATTGGCCACTATAGACATAAAAGCCCTTGGCAGGCAGAATGGTTCCTGCAGGCACAGCAGGGAGCTTTCCTACCCAGCTTCCATCGGTGATCTCCGCCGTCCATCCGCTGATGTCCACGCTCTCGTTGTCGGGATTATAAATCTCAACCCAATCCACCCCGCCTTCCGGTGGATTCAATTCCATCTCGTTTATAACAACCGATGCGCAGGCGTTCATGGTTAATAACATTAGAGCTGCGACAAAATATTTTCCCATTGATATTGACATTACTGTTCTATCCTCCACTCATGCTTTATCCTAAATTTGTACACAGATTATTTCAAGTATATTATCATATCGGAGCTTTCTATAAGCGATTGGAAAACGGCTAAATAGTTTGAGAGGTATAAGCGAAGACAAATATTTAGAATTTGCAAGGGAGATTAAATAAATTAGCAATGAGGTGGATTGGATGAAATTTAAGAAATTGGAGGATAGATCGGTGCCTCTTGGAAAGATGCTGCTTTTTTGCTGCATCATGCTTGGCCTCATGACGGTATTTTCAGTTGCAGTCGCCCAGGAAAAAGACGTTTGCACAGGAGCGGAGATGGGAAGCTATGCA
>JAQTXY010000329.1 GCA_028688535.1 Methanothrix sp.
AGCCGTTGGATCTACTCAACCAAAAGAGACTGTAGCCGTTGGATCTACTCAACCAAAAGAGACTGTAGCCGTTGGATCTACTCAACCAAAAGAGACTGTAGCCGTTGGATCTACTCAACCAAAAGAGTCTACAGCCGTTGGATCTACTCAACCAAAAGAGACTGTGGCCGTTGGATCTACTCAACCAAAAGAGTCTACAGCCGTTGGATCTACTCAACCTAAGGAGCCTGTGATCGTTGTATCTACTCAACCACAACTTAGTTCTACTGGGAAAAGAGAATCGCCATTTACCGAAACGGATAATAAATATTATTTTTTTATCCTCCCAGTAATTGGAGTATTTTTGACAACGTATATAATGAGAATACTAGCAGGAGCTGCTCATATTGATAAATGAGGCATTAGGATTTATTAATAAACAATTACGTAATAATTGTCTAACTTATTTTTTGATTCTTTCAATAGCTATTTGGATTTCTATCATATTTGTTCGGTTGGATTTCGAAGAATATTCACTATCTTATTATCACAAATTTATCATATTATCAATAATTTTTCTAATTATTCTGATTTTATACCAAATTAAATATATTAAATCATATTGTTTGACTTTTATTTTGATAATAAGCACAATGTTTACTGTGTATGCTTATATATTGGTCATTTATTTAAATGAGATTGAAAAATTACTTAGTGTTGCGTTGCTATGTCTATTGATTTTGTTTAATGCACATTTTATATTTATATTATTTACCCGCCATTATCCCTCTATCAAAGAAGCTGGTATGAACATATTCGAAATTAAAATTAAACTAAATTATTATTATCTTTTTTGCATAATGATATTTATTGTGGCTTTAATCTTTTTTGCACACTTTGCGTATTTTTTTAATGGTATTGAAACGGAGTTAAGTTCAAAATATCACTCCTATTTTTATGAAAGTTTTGTACTTTACTATATTTATTTATATTTATTGACTTTTATTTTTTTAGCCACTGTAGCTGTACATGTTTGGTATAATTTATCTATAAGCTATCCGATCATGTTATTTTTAATACGAAAAAAATGCATTGATCTGAGAAACCGAAGTCAATACATTTTCTTTTTAAAAATTAAAAATTATTTTGCTGAAACATCTTGCCTTTATCTAATTCTACTAATTGGTACAATAGTCACATATAAAATGCCTGACAAGGAACTTAATATATTAAACTTAATCGCCCATCATCAGTACGAACCAATTGTTTTAGCAGCAATATTTTTATTAAATGTTACATTGAATTTTTTTTGTTTTATCCAATTACATTCATTAGTGCAAGATTACGTGTCCAATAAATATCAGAAAATTTATACTCAATTTAATAAAGGGAAAATAACTTTGGAGGATACTGATAAACAATATCCTGTCCTAGATAATATAGCAAATCCTTTTAAATTACGTTCTAATAGTATATTTATTATAGCAGAAATAGTATTATTAGGGTACATATTAAATCCTATTGTTTTATTGATTTTAAAACTTTTATTTCGAATATATGATAAAGGATAGAAGTAGCGCGACGAAAACGGAACGCGGAACTCTTATCTCTCGCAATCAAATATCGATAGCAAATAGAAACACGCCAGAGATTCCTACCAGTAAGTATCGTTTATTGCATATGTTTAACTCCTATAAATAGTTCAATAGACACTGATTCTAGTCAATGAATAGCACGAAGAATGGAAATTGTGCTGGAGAGAAAACGACCGCAGAGAAGCGAAGAAGTCGAGCGATCTGGATATACTTGTGGAGTTTATTCAGGCTCCATCGCTCTTGCAGTTCATTCGCATGGAGGATGATTTGAGTGAAAAGCTGGTCATCAAGGTCGATCTGGTCATGAAAAAGGCACTTAAGACCCACATTGACCAGCGAATCCTGGCAGAAGTGATTCCCGTATGAAAGCGGGATCGCGAGATTGATCATGTACGACTTAGGCGATGAGAGGTAGATGGGCAGCTCCGTTAGGTGCCTTTTCCCCGCTCTGCCCTTCAGCTCCATCTGATCTTCGTTCCCATGCCCTCTAATCAATTTTATAAGCATTTCAGCGCTCAGTAAAAGAAGCTCAGCATGATGTCGCCGGAACATAGTCCGCACCCGGATCGACCTTGACGCTCATGGCCTCCTGCAGGCTTGAAGGCTCGGCGCCACTCGTCGCTTTGCCGGTTGCGATGTATCTCTTCAAACCACCCAGGATCACGGCAATATCCCTGGGAATTTTGATGCATTTGGGCAGATGATGCTCTGCACAGTTCATTGCCTGTCTGCATCCGCTTCCGGAGACATCTCTGTTGGCGCATCTGCGATTGCAGAAGGTAATGGTTCTGAGCAGAACCGCTCCCACATCGATTGTAATTGGCGGATCGCAGATGCTTCGAGCATAAACGGCTACTGCCATTGCAAAAAAGGAGAGGTTCTCAATCGCGCCTTGCGACCATCTCCTGGATAGATATCTCATTACTCTGGGCTTGATCTCCATTTGAGCCTGCTCCACCAGGCCGCGGTAGCTTGCGGCGGTGGGCATGAGCAGCACCTGATCAAATTCAAACTCCTTTCCGCTAGCTTTGCGGTCTACCAGTTTCGCAAAGCGGCTGCCGTATCTATCTGCAAAATCTTCCATTTACCCGTCTCTTTGCAGCCTTTATCCTAATTCTTCTTCCTCTTCTCCATTCCCCACCCGCCCATTGCCCGTGCCGATATCAAGCATCTCCTCCCCTCTCCGATGAGGTCTGCTCTTCCGGCCATCTGCAACCCCTCCCGGACCAGATCATAGTTCTTGGAGTCCCGGTATTGCAGCATGGCCCTCTGAATCCTCTTCTCCCTGCCCCTGGGCACATGCACCGGCTTGAGAGTGAAGGGATCTAGGCCGGTGTAGTACATGGCAGTGGAGACGGTCATGGGAGTGGGAGTGAAGTCTTGCACCTGCTCCGTGTACATGCGATTGTCTCGCAGGTACTCGGCCAGCTCAACCATATCCCTTACCGTGCAACCGGGATGGCCGGACATGAGATAGGGCAAAAGGTACTGCTCTTTTCCTACCGCCTGAGAGGCGGAAGCAAAGCGCTCCCGGAAGGCATCCAGGACCTCTCGGGAGGGTTTATGCATACACTCTGTCACCACCGGGGATATGTGCTCGGGTGCTATCTTGAGGTGGCCGGAGACGTGATGGCGGCAAAGCTCCTCCAGGTAGGGGGAATGGTCGGCCATAATCAAGTCGTGTCTGATTCCCGAGCCGATGAAGACCCTCTTAACTCCGGGAATCTTCCGCAGCCTGCGGAGCAGATCGACCTGCCGGGAATGGTCTTTGTCCAGGCTGGGGCACTCTG
>JAQTXY010000330.1 GCA_028688535.1 Methanothrix sp.
TTCGCAGACCCCTCTACCTTCACAGAGTTTCGCTACCAGCAGTTCGAGGCCCAGCAAAAGGCGCTTATCAAGATTGAAAAGGTTGCTCGTGAGTTTGAGGAGACCTTTGGAAGGTACTACGGCGGGCTCTTGGACGGCTACTTCCTAGATGACGCGGAGATAGTAATAGTCACATTAGGCTCGGTCATCGGCACCATCAAGGATGCCATAGATGCCATGCGCGCTGAAGGCAAGAAGGTGGGACTGCTAAAAGTGCGAAGCTACCGACCCTTCCCGGTGCAAGCTCTGCGAAAGGCCTTGAAAGATGCAAGCGTAATTGCCGTTATTGAGAAAGATGTTGCTATCGGGGGCGAAGCTGGCCTCGTGACCGACCTGAAGGCAGCCTTCTACAATAGCAATATCCGGTCGCCCATCATCGGCTTTACAGCGGGTCTGGGTGGTCGTGATATCACCATCAAGGACATCAGAAATATTGTAGCCAAGGCAGAAGTTGCCCGAAAGGGAATGCAGTCTGAGTTCGAATTCCTGAATCTGAGGACGGAGATCCTTTAGGAGGCTTGAGAAAAATGGAAAAATCTTTGCTGGCACCAGGGCATAGGGCCTGTGCAGGATGCGCCATGCCTACCACTATCAGGCTGGTATTAGATGCCGCGGGACCCAATACCATCGTGGTCTCACCTACGGGCTGCCTGGAGGTTACAACCACTCCTTTCCCGGAGAGCGCCTGGTGCGTTCCCTGGCTACATTCCCTATTCGAGAATGCATCGGCCGTGGCCTCCGGCGTGGAGGTTATGCTCAAGCGACGCGGTAAGGACACCAATTTGATTGTCATCGGCGGTGATGGGAGCACCTTTGATATCGGTATGGGCTCCAATTCCGGCATGTTCGAGCGCGGCCATAAGGTTCTCTATGTCTGCTATGACAATGAGGCCTACATGAACACGGGAGTGCAGAGAAGCGGATCTACGCCGTTTTGTGCACAGACTACTACTACCCCGCCGGGCAGCCAGAGCCAAGGAAATCCCCGTCCCAAGAAGGATATGCCGGCCATCGCTCTGGCCCACAAGGTTCCATACGTCGCTACCGCATCGGTCGCCTATCCTGTTGACTTGAGACGAAAGGTCAAGAAGGCCCTGCAGGTGAACGGGCCGTCTTATATCCAGGTCAATGCACCCTGCATTACCGGCTGGACCTTTGATGCCGGCACCATGATACAGCTGGCGCGTTTGGCAGTGGAAAGTGGCCTGTGGCCGCTCACGGAATACGAAAACGGAGAGCTGACGGGCGTCAAGAAGGTACGCCGGCCCAAGCCGGTGGCAGAGTACCTCAAGTTGCAGGGCCGCTACAAGCACCTCTTCAAGAAAGCAGAATGTGCAGATAGTCTGGTGCAGATTCAGGCAATGGCGGATGCGAATATCGCCAGGTACAAGCTGGTTGACTGAAGATGTATGTAGGCCGAATTGTCCTAGTAGGCCGCAGCAGAGGAAGGAGCTTTGTCGCCTACAGAGTCTCCTCCCGCTCTTTTCCCAATCGCAGGGCAGAGGTGCGCGGCCAGAGCATCATGGTCTCGCCCCTGGACAGCGCTGACCTGGCCCGCAATCCCTATATCGCCTACAACTGCATCCGCGCTTCTGGCAGCGACGCTGGCGATTATGCGGTTGTAAGCAATGGCACTCATACCGACATGATCTTCGAGAGGATTTTGGATGGTCAGCAGCCGATGGATGCCATCGTCCTGAGCCTGGCCGCTTACGGCTATGAGAGGGATGAGCTTGATACTCCGCGCATAGCGGGCTCCGTGCGGGGCGAATGCGCCTGGCTGGGAATTGCCAAGAAGGATGAGCTGCGGGTTCGGAAGTTTGATCTGACGAAGGATCAGGCTTTCTTGGTTGCGACTTATGAGAAGACCGACTTTGAGGCAATATCTCTGGATGGAGAGTCTGCCGGTGATATTGCTGGAGCGGCGTTTGATTTGCCTTTGGAGAGGCCGGTATGTGCGGCGGCAGCGTTTGCACAATCGGAGAGGCAGGGCAGCGGATTTGATCTGGCTGTTTTCAATCCGAGATAGAATAGAAACCTGAGTGAGGGATGATATGGAGATCAATGGTGTTCAGATCGAAGATACCTTTGCCGAAGGCTTTCCCATAAAGATGGCAAGGGTGGTAGTCACAGCAGTGACGGAGCGCTGGGCTCTGGAGGCGGCGCGTGAAGCCACGGGTTTTGGCACGTCGGTGATAGGATGCTCAGCAGAGGCGGGAATTGAAAGCATTGTAGGGGGAGATGAGACGCCGGACGGAAGGCCGGGAGTCAATATCCTGATCTGCAATATGGGCTACAAGAACCTGGAAAACTCGCTACTCTTTCGCATTGGCCAGTGCATTCTGACAGCTCCCACCGCGGCGGCTTATTCCGGCATGCCGGAAGCTGAGAAGCAGTTTGATACCGGCAAGAAGCTAAGTTTCTTTGGTGACGGCTATCAAAAGCAAGCTGATGTTTGTGGGAGGAGCGTCTGGAAGATTCCCCTCATGTCCGGGGACTTCATAGTCGAGCAGAATTTTGGAGCCATCGATGGCATAGCGGGCGGCAATTTCCTCATCCTCGCCCAAAACCAGGCAGCCGGCTTGATGGCAGCCGAGGCGGCAGTAAATGCCATCGGCAAAATCAAGGGCACCATAACTCCTTTCCCTGGTGGCGTGGTGGCCAGCGGCTCTAAAGTGGGCTCGCGATACAAGTTCCTGAAAGCCTCTACCAACACCGCCTTCTGCACCTCGCTGCGTGAGGACGGGGTCTGCACTCTGGCAGAGGATGTCTCTGCCGTCTTTGAGATAGTAGTAAATGGCGTAAGCAGGGATGCCATCTCCGCAGCCATGAAGGCAGGAATCAATGCCGCCTGTCGTGTGCCCGGAGTCTTGAAGATCAGTGCCGCCAACTACGAAGGAAAGCTCGGCACTCATCAGTTCCCGCTGCGTGCCGTGCTGGAGTAGATGAGATAGGCGATGACCGCGCAAGAGATCATAAAAACCCAGGAAAAGATAAAGAGCTGGCTGGCCGCGGAAGGGCTGTTCAAAGAAGAGATCGCCCAGGAGCATCTTTACTTTCAGATAGCAGCAGAGTTTCCCGCCAAGTCCGGCCGGCATCTATCTATCATCCAGCCTAAAAGCCATGAGGACGTGGTCGTGGTCTTCAGCCGGATAAGGCTAGCCGACGCCCATCAGAAGGCGATGGCTGCTCTGCCTGCCAAGGAAAGAGAGCGATTGCTCTGGCAGATGCGCTATGATCTGCTCTTCCGGGATTCCAGTTTTCAGATCGAGCCGGGAGGGAGCGATCTGCAGAGCATTCGTTTTACGCGAGAGATCTATT
>JAQTXY010000331.1 GCA_028688535.1 Methanothrix sp.
CATGCATCTTGAGACGATCCAGCAGATCGGCGCCTTTGGCAATCTTGCCAAGCATATTATTATCCGCAATGAAGGGAAGCAGAACCATCTCTGTAAATCCTCCCGTCTCCTGCTGAATCTCTTTTAATAT
The DNA here is from genome assembly GCA_028688535.1 of Methanothrix sp. Classification (GTDB taxonomy): domain Archaea; phylum Halobacteriota; class Methanosarcinia; order Methanotrichales; family Methanotrichaceae; genus Methanothrix. The sequence continues at coordinate 131 of JAQTXY010000331.1, forward strand.
TTGCAGATGGCGCAGGCGATCATCTATACTCTCCACATGGCCAAAGAGCATGGTCGAGGTGGTAGGAATTCCCAGCATATGCGCAGCCATAATTATCTGCTGCCACTTCTGAGTATTCAGCTTATTTGGGCAAATATTCTGGCGCACGGAGTCGATAAGAATCTCGGCTGCAGTTCCAGGCATGGAGCCAAGACCACTTTTTTTTAGCTCCTGCAAAGTATCATTTACCTCAACATGGGAGTTTTGTGACATGTGCAGCACCTCCATGGGAGAGTAGGCATGCAGATGCATCCTGGGAAAGTCGCGATGTATTAGCTCCAGGATCTGGCAGTAGTCCTCCAGATGCATTTTTGGAGCAAGTCCTCCTTGCAGACAGATCTCCGTTGCACCCAATTGCTCAGCCTCAGCGGTGCGCTGCATAATTTGCTCATCTGTGAGGAAATAGATGCTATTGTGCTTGAAAGAGCAGAATTTGCATGTCCCGGTGCATTCATTGGTGAAGTTGATATTTCGGTTTATGACAAAAGAGACAACATCGCCGCAGCTCTTCTCCCGCAGGGAATTGGCCAGGCGGAAGAGGCGCAGGGGCTGTTGCCACAGCTCTTTTAGTTCACCTTGATAGGAATATGGTTTTGCAGGGAATGTAATCGTTTCCGCAGTATCCGATACTTCTGAGATCATTTATGATTCTCACTCTCCTCAAGCTTCACATTCGGCGCCCTTGATAGTGCTTGCCATTCTTCTTTCTTTGGGAATTTGGGAGACAAGCTTGCCGTGTGAGTATAGACCGCAACCAAGCACATCCCCTCTATAAAAAACTACCACATAGCCGATTTCGCAATCCGATTCGATTACCTGGCTGCCCCCTTCCAGAAAGATCATTGATTCTTCCTGATTTAGATGAATAATATTCTTGGTGGCATATCGGCCGAAGATCTGCAGAGCCGAGGTGGTGGGCTTCCACGGGCGATCCTTGCAGTTCATAATGCGCATTCCAACGGCCTCATAGCTGAGTGCGGGAAGATCGACATCGCTGATGGCCCAGATGCTTCTCGCCTTCCGGAAGAATATGCAGCCGGAAAATACCTGCTCTGAAATGCCAAACCGCTCTTGCCATCGCCTTGTTACGAGGGAACTATCCAGCGGCTCAAATACATTTCTAATTCTTGATGATTTTTGCGACATAGAAACCCCCCGTATCATTGATATGTGGATAGTAGCGGGCGGTGCATGAAAGGGCATCATTCAGCCTTTTGCCGTTCCACTCTGTAATTCCGGGACACTCCTGAAGGCCGGCAATGCTGACCTTCTCCAATCGGAGATCCTCTGCATCCTCCAATACTTTCTGCACTACCAGCTCGTTTTCCTCCGGCGCATAGGTGCAGGTAGAGTAGACCACGGTACCTCCCGGCTTGGTCAGGCGCAGGGCGTTCTTGAGAAGACTGATCTGCAGTACCCCCAAATCCAGGGATCTTTCCCGGCTGCATCTGGATAAGACCCCAGGCCCTCTTCTCTCCCGACCTTCGGAAGAGCAGGGTGCATCCACCAAAACCCTGTCGAATGGGCCGCGAGGAAAATTGCGGCCATCATAACGGGTGACCGCAACGTTCAGCACCCCCAGCCGCTCGCAGTTGGAGCGCAGGGGGGCAACTCTTGCTAATGAGGGCTCATTGGCGATTACAAGACCCTGATTTTCCATCATCTGAGAGATTTGAGTGGTCTTGCTGCCAGGAGAGGCACACAGGTCCAGGACGCACTCTCCGGGCAGCGGGTCAAGCACCAGGGGCGGGACCATGGACAGCTCCTCCTGGATGTGAATGAACCCCAGGAGGTTTTCCAGCAACTTGCCTGGGCTCTCTATGTCCAGCTTCAGGCCCAAGGGGTACCATTCGAAGCTCCTAAAGAGAACCCCCTCTTCTTCCAGCCTTTCCAGGAGTTTTTCTCTCTCTATCTTCAGAGTATTGATGCGAGCGGAATTGTAGAGAGGCAGGCTTTGAATGGCCCGGAAGCCAACATAATCCGGCACGATTTCCCTATATCTATCCAGGCAGTCCATATACCAAAGAGCGACATCCTAGCAGAAATAAATTGGCATAGGATGAGCAAAAGGATTTAATAGTCGGATAACGAGGGAGCTGATTGCGATAGATGATTTTATGGCTTATCGCAAAGGATGGTAAAGATTTGTTCCAAGGCCAAAAAAGACCTTCCAATGGAGGGTCTGATCCAACTGCACCAATCGAAGCTGGAGAAGAGAGTGATGGCAATGTTGCGCTTCGCCGTAGGCCATAAAATCTGATTGCTTTTCAAGGACGGTGACATATTTTGGCAAATTATAACGCAGATCGATCCGCTATGGGCACCCCTGCCCCGGTAGAGGTCGGAAAAGAGTACGATGTCAATATTGAGGACATTGCCCGAGAAGGAGACGGCATTGCCCGAGTAGAAGGATTTGTTATCTTCGTGGCCGATACCAAGGTAGGCGACGCTGTTAAAATCCAGATCGATAAGGTAATGAGACGCTTTGCTATCGGTCATAAAGTTTGAATTTGCGGATTTAAACTGATGAGGTCGAAGGTTCTCTGAAACCTCACCCAACTTTTCCATAATCATGTCTTAATCGACAATCGCTTTTTGAGTGAGTGGGTGATCGACTTCGAACACTTGGATATTGCTTTCGCCATTCAGGCAATGAACTGCATACGGGTCGTAACAAATGGCCACAATCTGAAGAAAGGTACTAATAAAATGATTTCAGTTTGTGCCTTATGAATTTCGGCTTCCTGATCTTTCCGGGGCTGGAAGAGCTGGATCTGGTCGGCCCCTGGGAGATGATATCTTTTTGGAGCAAATATGCGGCAGGGCCTGAGAACTGCCTCATGGTTGCGCAGAACCTCGTCCCAGTAGTCTGCGATAAAGGCATGTCCATAAATCCCCATTCTTCCTTCTCGAACTGTCCTCCTCTGGATTTTCTCCTGGTTCCAGGTGGGCAGGGCACGCGCCAGGAAGTGGACAATCCCGTCCTGGTCAAATTCGTAGCTGAGCAGGCAGAGCATTGCCAGGCAGTGCTCTCGGTCTGCACCGGCACATTCATCCTTCACCGGGCCGGGCTGCTAACCAATCGCAAAGCCACCACCCACTGGGCCTCTCTTGACCGCCTGCAGGCGTTGGGGGACGTGGTTGTGGTGGAGGATCGAGTGGTGCGAGACGGAAAAGTCTGGACCT
>JAQTXY010000332.1:0-867 GCA_028688535.1 Methanothrix sp.
AGTGGAACGCGATTGGCAAAGCGCAAGAGTTCAACGCGACTCTCCTTCTCCAGCTCTCCTCCGTACCCCAGTCCCACCTCGACCAGGAAGGGATTGCCTGAATAGACGGATACGGGCCTGACTGTGGTGGCGATATAGTCCAGCCGGTACTCCTTCTCGAGACCTGCCTTGATCAGCTCCTCGCCGATAGGAGAGAGGCAGTCTACTGGAGGTGACTTGACCTTGATCTGTTTGAAGGCAGAGTGAAGGCGTGCTGCAGCATCATGATCCAGGCTGGTTGGGGCCTCTTCCGGGTCTAAGCCCGCCCGGCTGCACAACTCCTGAGCGGATATTGCGCCTATGGAAGAGAAGGTCTCTTTTAAAAAGACGCGCAGCTTCTTTTTGTCAGTGTAGCGCAATAGTTTGATCAGCTCGCCCAGCTCAATTCCCTCTGGGTGGGGGGAAATGGCATAGGCTTTTTTGGGCAGACTCTCTGTGACCCTCTCGAAGACCTCCACATTGCCCTCCGGCTCTACCAGAGTCAGGCGAGCATGGGGATTGACAATGGCTGTGCTCTTCAGCGAGCCGAAGACCGACTGGCGGCGCCCCCGCACATAAGTGCCCTCCATCTCCAGCTCCACGCGCGTGCCTCTGGGACGTTCCCAGTCCATATCCTCTGATTTTAGAATCTCTGGCTCGTTTTTAGCGGTATTTATCAGCAGCTCGCAGTAACGAGCCGGTCTGTCTGCTGCGATTTTGGAGATGACCTTAGTAGGCCTGCCGCTGGTGAGCTGGGAATAAAGCACCGCTGCAGATATGCCTATACCCTGCTGGCCGCGGCTCTGGCGCAGAGTATGAAAACGAGATCCATAGAGCAATTTAGCAAAG
>JAQTXY010000332.1:877-3355 GCA_028688535.1 Methanothrix sp.
GCCCGTTATCCTCAATAATAACCTGATAGTATTCGCCACTCTTCTTTATCTGCACAAAAATATCCGGAAGTATCCCGGCATCCTCACAGGCATCCAGAGAATTGTCTACTGCCTCTTTCACGCAGGTAATGAGTGCTCGCGGCGCCGAGTCGAATCCCAGGATCTGGCGATTCTTCTCAAAAAATTCAGCTACAGAGATGGCTTTTTGCTGCTTGGCCAGCTCCTCGGCGATTTCCATAAAAAAGGGAAGAAGGGCTAAAGTTCAGCCCCGACTACGGTTTGGGTAGCGGTTACGTTATCTATCTCACGGATAACGTCCACAAGCTTATTCAACATGCTCAGACCCTCAACCTCGATGATGACTACGAAGTCGAATTCGCCGAAGACATGGTAGACATCTTTAATGCCGTCTATCTCCTGCAAGGCATTATAGACGGTCTTCTCCTGTCCTGGCACCACCTTTACCATCGTTACTCCGATTACCATATTGATTCACCCATTATGTAGAGCCAGCGCACATTATTTAAAACTTTTCAGCTCTTCTTGCCGATGTTAATGGTCTCCACCTCATCCTCATCCTCAGACTGCGGCCAGGAATTAAACGGCTCGCTCTTCTTGGGCTTGCTTTTTCGGGAGGTAGGCATTTCTTCCGGTACGACAGGTGATGTCGGCGCAGCGGTGGCGGCCTTCTTAGCCCCCTGAGCAATCGCGCTCTTGGAAGCTATCGTTTCCGAATTTGCGTCGCTCTTGGCCAATTCCGCCCTCAATGAGGTAAGCGCGCGAAGGACCATCTCTCGGAAGTGACCTATATCGGTGTGATAATGCTGCAAAGCTCTATCTGCGTCCTGGGCGGGAGTGGACGAAGAAGAGGAAACAGGCACATTGTCAGCCGTAGTGAACTCACCGGATACCGGGATGGGGCTGGCATTCTTGAGGGTATCCAGTCTTTCCAAGGTACGACGAGCGGTGTCAATTATCCACTGGTTTCTGGTATTCTCATCCACCCGCGAAATCGACTCAGCACGCAGAGAGATGATGATATTTCCGTCATCGGTCCGGTAGAGATTGGGCTTGCCCACCACGGCTACATATGAGGGCGCATCCATACAGGCTAGTATCTGTGCCGCCTCAGGTTGGTACTGACCGGCATAGATCAGTATGCTGCCCGTGGGATCTACCACTCTTCCCCGCCAGTACTCCGTGTCGCTGCCGATGTCATCCTTCTCTGTGAGGGTGCCAACTACGAAAACGCGATTGCATTTGGCTCCCGTGGGGGTAAGAAGATATGAAGGTGCATACTGATGCTGATCCTCCCCGTCGCGGAAAGAGTAGTTCGAGTTCTTCAGCTCCTCGGCAAAGATCCTCTTTGCCACTTCTCGGGAAAATCCTGCCATTCCTGCCATTTTTATGCCACCTCCATTGCAGCTATAAGCTCGTCCACCTGGGCCGTCGATACCGGCGAGATTTCATTAATGCTCTCCACAAGGAGATAGCGATCAATCCTCGGACCTGTTATGGAATAGTATCTTCCCATCAGTTTGCTCTCAATCAATGAGTGCACCACCTCATGATCAAGCGCTTCCATGGCCATCTGCTTGGCCTCTTCTAATGTGAGATTTAGCAGCCTCTCCGTAGTCTCCCGATTGACCAGCAGATCCTGCACCCGGCGGCCGTCGTCCAGCACGCCTTTAATGCGCAGATCATATGTGCCGTCTACTTTTCCGTGCTCACTGCAGACGCCTTTTGCCAGAGAGCGCTTGCAAACCGGGCAGCGCTTTATCAGCCCGGAGCCCTTCTGCACATCTACCAGGGCACCTGAAAACTCTGCGGCGATGGAGCCTATCTCTACATCGACATCTAATGGCTCGATCTGGCTGGTGCGGTTCAGTTTTACGGAAAACCTGCCCTGAAACTCATCTGTTACCAAATTCTTGAGAAGGTAGCTCTTGCCATCCTCCAGATCCGGCAAATCAGCCTTAGCCCATTTCACAAATTTTATGGCGCCGGTTTCATCGCCCACCAATCCTGACTGAGAGATGGCTTCGCTGTTCGTCTCCCAGAGCTGTGCTACCTTAACCTTTAAGTCAACCCATAGGCCGGGTTCATTGATCTCTGCCACCGTTACTTGCTGAGGGGCTCTGCTGGCAGGTTTTGCCTCCACATCAATGTCTAACGGCTCGATCTGGCTAGTGCGATTCAATTTTACGGAAAACCTGCCCTGGAACTCATCCGTGACCAACTTTTTTAGGATATAGCTATGGCCCAGCTCCAGATTGGGCAGATCAGACTTGGTCCACTTCACAAATTTGATGGACCCGGTCGCATCGCCCAATAGTCCCGTCTGAGAGATGGTCTCAGCAACCGGCTCCCAGAGATCCAGAACCTTGACCTCCAGATCCACCCATTTGCCCGCCTCCTTGATCTCGGCGATTTTGACCTTATCTGAGCCTGCCCTGACCTGAGGCACTATGCCGTGCT
>JAQTXY010000333.1 GCA_028688535.1 Methanothrix sp.
CTTTACTGCTATGCAAAAGCCGCTCCTGGCCACAACCGGCAAGGAGACGCGGATGCCGACCGGGGTTGTGACCTGCAGATTATGGACCGATTCTTTCAGGGAGAGGACGGCTCCCTTGCAGGCTCCAGCTGCGGTCGTTCCTGTGGTCAGGCCGCGTCTGCAAAGCAGTCCACTGGAGAGAATGACCCATCTGCCGCTCTCAATCTTTTGTAAAGCCAAAGGATCTGGGCAAAGCTCAATCCATGAGGGGGAAATGGCAAAGCCTGTAACGGGATCTTTGACCGTTCCTTTGATAGTATCAGCGCGCGGTTCTGGCATAGGTATTTATGATCTCGTTTATGGCCGCGACGGCGATGGGTGTCCCTCCGCGCGTGCCTGCCGTGGATATGGACGGCACATCGATCTCTCTTAGCCGCTCCTTGCTCTCCGCCGCATTGACAAAGCCTACGGCTGCCCCGATGACCAGCCGTGGCAAGACCTTTTTCGACTTGATGAGCTCGCAAAGAGTGAGCAGAGCAGACGGCGCATTTCCTATTACTACTATTGATCCAGAGAGCTTCTCTTGTAGAGCAATGACTCCCGCCGAGGAGCGGGTGATACCTTGCGCGGTGGCCAGAGCATCTCCCTGGCCGATGAAGGCAATAATTGGGCTTTTGTGACCTTTCTTTAAGATCCCGGCCTCTACCATCTTTATGTCCACATAGATGGGTGCCCCATCTTTTAGTGCTTCCAGGCCAGCCTCGCCAGGCCGATCATGAAATCTCATAATGTCGGCCACGCTGGGGTCGCCGGTGGCAATGACGCATCTCTGCTTGATCTTATCCTCGAAAGTGTCATCTCCAATCATCTCTGAGATCAGCCGCCGGCTCTTTCTGCTTATCTCCAGGGCCTCAGGGGTTGTAGCCCCAATATCCGTGTAATCTTCCATCATAGGAAATCAGCTCGAATAGCTCTAATAGCTGTATTTGTTCTCGTATCCTCGTTTGGTAATTATTCTTCCCTCTTTTATATGGGAATTGGCTGAGGCGACGAGCAGGGTGTAGCGAAAACCAGCGGGCTTGGCGGCCAGTAGATCCTCTGCGGTGAGAATCATAGCATTTTCGCCATCTCGGGAGACATCCTGAGCCAGGACAACAGGTCGCTTTGGGTCGACCTCTTCTAGCAGAGAGACAATCTCCAATCCTCTAACATTATAGGCCACCACCGCAAAGCCGGCACCTGCCAGGGCGGATAATCTTGCCGGATCATGGGCAGAAGAGAGAAGGGCAAAATCATTGACCAGAGGCGCGCCAGCTCTTGCCGCTACAGATGAGAAAGCGCTCACTCCGGGAGAGATGTGCACCGGCGCGCCCTCCGCCATCTCCTGGATTCTCCAGCCGGAGCTGAAGACGCTGGGGTCGCCGCCAGTGAGGATGGATGCCATGCCGCCGGATGCAGCCGTTTGCTTTGCCTCTTTTAGGCGGGCGGCCATTCTCTCCGGGCAGGGGCCGCTATGGGAGACCTTTTGGGCGGGAGTGATCTCGCCGATCAATTGCAGGTATCTTTGTGCTCCGTAAATTCTCTGCGAGGCTTGCAGAATGCCGGCGGCTTCCTGGGTCAGATTGCTGGGATCGCCCGGACCGATGCCTACCAGGTTTATAGCTGCCTGCGCTGCTGCGTATCCCCGGAAGGTGCCCCGTCCCAGGATGATGACCAAAGAGGTCATATCGATCTTCTCTCGCAGGCTCTCCTCCTCAATCAGCTTTTCAGAGTTTGTATAAAAGATCTCTTCAGCCTCTCGACCGATGTTCTTCGCCACCAGGACATCTCTGGCCCCGCAAATTTCCAGAGCGCGCAAGAGCTGCCAGTCGCGCCTCAAGCTTCTAGGATTGTAAAGGGCCACGGGCATGGCGGTCTCGGCTGCCAGACGCAGGCGGCCCTCTATCTGCTGCCAGGGGGTGAGCAGATCGCTAAGGCTGATCACGGCCACGCATTTCCGGAAGGCAAGGCCAGCTTTGCAGGCTGCGGCGGTAAAAGATGTGACTCCGGGCACAATATCTACGGCAGAAGGTTTTTCGGCCAGCTCCAGGCCGAGACCGGCCATGCCATAGACATTGGGGTCCCCGCTGCTCACCAGGGCTACGGAACCCTTTTCCAGCAGATCGACGGCTGCTCCGACTCTATCCACCTCTCTTCCCATGCTGCTGGAGAAGACCTGCTTTCCCGGCAATAGATCGCCGATCAGATCGAGGTATGGCCTGTAACCGACTACATAGTCAGCCGAGCCTATGGCCTGGGTGGCCGCAATGGTGCGAAGCATTGGCGATCCGGGGCCGATGCCCACGATGGAGAGCTTATTCTCCGATGGCAACTGTTACCCTCCCGTAGGCTTTCTTAGGAAAGATGAGCTTGCTTGCCAGGGCAAGGACGGCCGGCTCGGCTACGCCGCAAAGGCCCAGGTCCTGGGCCCGGGAGGCTGTGCTGGGTGCTTGGGAATTGAGGGCATCTTTAGAGAGACAGATCATCCTTCTTCCCAGCATCTGAGCAGCCTGAAGCATGCCTTCTTCCTCGCTCTTGAGCCATGCCGTGGCCAGGATGGCGATCTCATCTCGCTTTCTGCCAGTTTCGCTTAGTGCCTCATCAATGGCAGAGAGCACCTCTGGGGCAGAGACACCTTTTCTGGCACCGATGCCCACAACCAGACCCCAACTTTTCAAGATTGCCACATCCTCATCCACTATTACAATTTTAGGCCCCTTCAGCCTTAAAACGGGAACATCTTCTCTGAGGAAGGCCAGGTTGACGGCTTTGGATGACTCTTTGTTGACAATGGCAGCGCCCAGGCCCGTGGCCATTTCTTCCAGGCAGGGGCGGTTTGATGTGTCGGTGGCGGTGGTGACAGCGGCATAAAGTTTGAGGTGAGAAGCCAGGAAGCGGGCCAGCTCATTGGCTCCGTGGTGGCCTCCCACAACCGGCACAGCGCAGGAGAGAGCGGAATCTACAGCTACCACGGGACGGTCCGTCCATTTATCCTTAAGCTGGGGGCAAAGGCTTCGTACAACGATTCCCACCGCCATAACCGCTACCACCAGCTCATATTTCTCCAGAACCATCTCTATTCTGTCTTTCTCGTAATGGACAATTGCGGGAGAGTAGCGCTCCTGCAAAGCCGCAGCTATCTTCAGAGCTTTCTCTTGGTCTCTGGGAAAGACCAGAACAGCTACTGATTTCTGAGCTAGCGATCCCGGTATAGGTGAGACCTCCGAAATCCCGTTCTCTTCACCACACCGCCCACTAAAATTAGGGCGCTCTTGCTTATTCCTGCCGCCTCCACCTTCTCAGCAATATCGTCCAGGGTTCCCTGCAACACTTT
>JAQTXY010000334.1 GCA_028688535.1 Methanothrix sp.
GACCATAAACTGCTCCTGAGTCAAGCCGAGCTGCGCTGCCAGCCTCTCCACCAGCGGCTCGACGTTTTTCACATCATCGCTCTTGATGCTCCTCAGGACAATGGCAGCCAGCGCCATGAGCCGCAGACCTTCCTGCATCTTATCCTGCTGCACTGCCAGAGCCCCTAGCTGGAAGAAGGCTCCCGCTTCCGCAGGTTTGTCGGCCAGCTCCTGGTTGATCCGCAGGGCCTTCTGGAAGCTTTCCGCCGCTTTTTCTTTCTCACCGGCCTGGGAATGAATCATTCCCAAGCTGTGCAGGATAGCGGCTTCGCCGGACCGATCGCCATTCTCTTGAAAAAGCGGCAGTGCCTCGGCAAACTCCCCACCCGCTGCCGAGAAGTCGCCCTTCTCCAGATCGAGGCTGGCCAGGTTAAAGAGGGCAAAAGCTGCGCCCTTGAGGTCTCCTGCGGCCTTCAGCAGCTCCAGCGATTTTGCCAGCTTCTGGCGCGCGCCATCATAATCACGCTTTATCATATCCATACGGGCCATCTCCTGCAAAACTGCCGCCTCGCCTTTGATGTCTCCCAGACTCTTCATGATCTCGGCGATCTTCTGCAGCTTCTCAATAGCCGCATCGTTCTCGCCTTTTAGCATGTCAATGCTGGCCAGTCGGCTCATGCTGACTGCTTCCCCGGATGAATCCCCCAATGCAAGATAGGCTTCTGCCGACTTTTGCAGGTTCTCTCTGGCCTGGTCATATTTTTCCTGATGCATGAGAGCCGTGCCCAGACCATGATAGAGATCTGCATCCGGAGCGATTTGCAGGGCCCGCTCATAATACTCTGCAGCCTTTCTGTATTCACCCTGATCCAGATGGACCTTTGCAATCCAGGCAACGGGCGTAGCAGAGGGCATGTTCAGATCCAAAAGCTCCTGATTCAGCTTTATCAGCTCTGCATAGTAGCCTCGTCTTTGCAGATAGCCGCTGATGTGAGATGTTACGGTTACGGCATTTTTTGCATCTCCGGCAGCCAGATAGTGCCCGCGCGCTTCCAGCATGACGTCTAACCGGGATAGACCCAACTGTGCAGAGCGCCCGGCCTGTGCCAGACCACTGAGAAAATCGCCTGCCGCCTTTTGTGCGGCGCGCTGCTCCTCAATGCTCAAGGCCGCCAGGAGTGAGGCACGAAGAGATGATGGCACAGCCCACAGCTCTCCGGCGGAATAGGCCAGGGAGAGATCCTGCCACAAGATTGCGTTAGCGGCAGCCTGATCTTCCGTAGTGCCGCAGACTGCTGCCAGGCCTGCCGGACTTATGGCCAAGTCGTAGACTGCGGCCTGAGAGAGGGCATGGCGGGAGGCGAAGCTCAGGCGAGAGGTGAGCTTTGCCAGCAGGTCCTCGTCAGCAGCCAGATCTCCCTGCCCCAGAGCTTTGCCTATTTGGGCCAGGCGAGCCGGATGGCCCGAAGCAGCATGGTAGTGTGCAGAAAGCAGGGCATAGGAGATCTCGCCTTTTTTATAGCGATCCGCAGTTCCCTCGTCTTGGAGAAGATATCTTATGAACGCCGCCTGACCTAACCCCTCCAGCTTCCACTGCGCTGCGCGCGCGGGCAGGCTCAAGGCGTCGGCCGGTAATTTCCCGCAGGAGATGATAGCCCGGCTCGACATCATACCTCTTAACATTAGCAGGTAAAACTCAGCCAGATCAGGATCGGAGATTTTGCCGGTCTTCTCGTCCAGTTGCAGACCGTCCCAAACCATCAGGATGCGAGATGTCTTCATTGCTTCTAACAGGTTTTTCAGTCTCTCCCGGACAGTGCGCTGCAGGTCTTTGAGGCTTCTTGCCAGAGCCTCTTGGCCTATAGCACTCAAATGGCCCACTGCCGCCTCCAAGAGCCGGACCGAGCTTACGCGGTTATTAGGCGAGCCGTAAACGGCGAGAATGCTGTAGCCAGCCTGCGCCAGCTGGCGAGCGATATAAGTTGCCAGAGTGCTCTTGCCAACGCCTTTCGGGCCAGTGATGATCAGAGTCTGCGTCCCGCCTTCTCGCAGTGCGGCAGTGAGATGCTGCAGATCGCGTCTCCGGTCCACAAAACACTCCGTCTGCCCTTCTGTCAATCCCGGCAAAGCGAACTGCTCCCGGCAGGGGGGAGTTGCAGCCGCTCTCTCTTGGGGATCGTAGATCCTGGGCAGATCATAAAACGAGTACATTGCGGGAACCGAGACTTGAGTGGAACTAATAGCAGAAGCAAGAGCAGTCTCCCGGCGCACGGAGAGCAGCGCTTCATCCATTGATCTGCCGGCGGCCAGGGACTGGTAAAGGCACTTGCCAGCAGATGTTGGTGCATTCCAGGCCACAGCCAGAGGAATGCTCTCTGCTAACTTCTGGCAGAGCAGATGAATTGCTGACGGATTCTCACTTTGCCTGCCACTCAGGATGATGCCCACAGGCCCGGATTCCTTCAGGGCCGCGGCCAGATCCTCAGCCGTTCGCAGATCGGCCCGGCCAGCCGCTCCCTGCATGGAGAATACCGCAATGCCGCTGGAGACTTTTGCCTGGCCGGCCAGGTGGACCAGATGAGGTCGGAAGGACTCTGCCCTCTCCTTCAGCTCTCCCCAGGTGCCGCTCTCGCAGATGGCAAGGGTGATGTCCAGGCCCTCGGCCACCTTTAGGATCGCCTGCTCTTCCTCTTCATAATCCAGCGGCTCAGCAGCCAAAAAGAGCACCCGCAAAGGTCCGGGCGTGGGCGGGGTAGAGGAGGCAATCAGCCCGTCGGTAATTTTGGGCTGGCGAATGACGGCGAAGCAGTCGCTGTCACCCGGTGAACTGGAAAGATGGAGCAGCTCCCAGGGCAACTGCAACACCTCTGCTATGGGCGAGGCAACTGTCAGCCGCGCGCCCGGCAGGATCTTGGCTGCAAGATCCTGCCCTACTGCCTCTAAGAAGAGATGAAACAAACCGTTGCGAAGTATTGGCAGATAGTCTTTTGCACCGGACGATGCAGCGTTCTGCTGAAGTGAGAAGTATTGAGATGCCGTCTCCAGTACTTGTTGAGTCTGAACTGGTGTAAGCGTTCTTTCTGACTGGACAATGCCATCTATTTGGATTTTATAGGCAAATGTCCTGGCAGTGGCAGTTCCTGCCTCCGAAACTGTGATTGTGATATTTTGCATAATTTCTCATCTCCTAATTATTGCTCGATTGCAGGTCCCTTTGGGCCTTGCGCTCGCAATAGTCCTTGGGCTCAAGATGCACCACCACATCCCTGACTCCAGGAATCTTGCTCTTTATCATGCTCTCTACATCTTCGCCCACTCTATGAGCTGCATCTATGGATAGCGACGAGTCCACACCAATATGCAGATCTA
>JAQTXY010000335.1 GCA_028688535.1 Methanothrix sp.
TTGAGAAGTGGGATGATTTGTATCATAACGCTAGCAAGAACGCGACCTTTCTGAGAAAGAATAAGTTGCTCACATTTATATCAAAAGAGCATCCAATAACATCTTCGTGAATAATGAAGATATGCTGGAAAGGATTACCATAAATCCCAAAGTAATGGTAGGCAAGCCCGTCATCCGGGGCACCCGGCTCACCGTGGAGTACATCCTGGGACTTCTTGCTCACGCCACCACCATGGAAGAGATCCTGGAGGAGTATCCCGGCCTGGCGAAAGATGACATTTATGCCTGTCTTCTCTTTGCCTCCAAGACACTTCAAGACGCTTCTTTCATTCCCATCGCGGCCGAGGCCGTTTGATGCGATTTCTGGTTGACGAGTGCGTAGGCCCTTCAGCCGTGCGCTGGCTTCGCGTGAATGATCATGACGCTACCTCTGCCCAATGAGGATTGCCAGGGTTGGGAAGACGAAAGCATACTTGAAAAAGCCTACACGGAAGGGCGAATAGTAGTAACCATGGATAAGGATTTTGGGGATATGGTCTTTCGAATGAAGATGCCTAATTGCGGCATAATACTGCTTCGCAGCGCATTCTCCTGCCCATCTAAAAAGATCTCTCTGATGAAAAAAGTCCTATCACACCCGGAATCGGATCTATCAGGCCGCTTCGTCGTGGTAACAGAGGCTGCGATCAGGATCACGGGAGCCATCCCGGATTAGGCAATTCTTTACGGCAGAAAAACGCCAGCAGATGAAGATCAAGCGGCTCAAAACTCTGGTGGCTAAGGCCGAGATCATGAACTGCCTAAGAATCGTGGTGCAGAAGATGGGCAGCGCCGATATCGATGAGCTAATCAAGGCCGCGGCGCTTTTAGCTGAGCAGGACTGCGTGGCCCTCTTGGGCAGCGTGACCGGCAAGCTAGTCGCCGCCATGGGCCAGTCCGGCCTGGCAAAAGGCATCAAGGCGGGCAGCATCATCCGCGCCGCGGCCAAGGCTTTAGGCGGAGGCGGCGGAGGGCGGCCTGAATTGGCACAGGGCGCAGGGCCCAACGTGGTGAAGCTGGACGAGGCCTCACAATCTGATTCGCAGGTCCTCCTGATATATCCTCAAAGATGCTGAATTACAGGATGGACATGCGTCTTACCATAGCGCGGCGCAATCGCCGGGCGGCCCTCCTGGCGTGAGGGATCGCTGCTCGATCCGCAATCCGACCTACTATAAGCTGAATCATTCAAATATCGATTATTCAGGTTAAATACTTGAAACAAAACGTTATTAGAATCATTTAGTACCAACAAAACGTTTTTACAGCTTTTATTAGCATTAGATCCTCTGTTCGGTGGGTTTTGGAACCGTTCGTTCGGTCTCATCTTTTTCTATCGTTCCTGACAGGTTGGTGATTGTGAATGTCGCAAGCAATGCAATTTACCTGACATTCACGAATAAAAAGTTGCGAGGTATAAGAAACATGAAGACTAAGATCGCATTGGCCATAATGGCACTGGCTATGGTCTGCCTTTCCCTGGCACCGGCTATGGCAGCCCCCTTCGATGGCAACAAAGACAGATGCAATGCCTCTATGCAGAGAGGTGGGTTTGGCGGACTGCATGACTGGATGCTCCTGGTAGATGATGCTACACGGGAGAATTTCGATAACATGACTTTGAACCAGTTCAAAGAGCTGCGCGACGAGAAGATCGCAGAGCTGGAGAACATGACAGTAGCTCAGATTGATGAGCTGCATCAGAAACAGATGGAAAAACTCGGCAACATGACCCTGGCCCAGATCAGAGATATGAAGATGGACCGCATGGGTGAGATGGGACCGGGCATGATGGGCAATGGAAATGGATGTGAATCCGGCTGCCAGCAGCGTGGCAGAAGATAGACAATAGAGATCGTATAGTATTTGCAGCCTGCAAAAAAAGATGAAGATGGCCAGCCGAAAGGCAGAGCCATCTAAAAACATCCATTTCAAATAACATCCCATTTTTAGCAATAATCTCTATCCGCCTGAGTTTGATATCTCTGTCTGACTAAGGCAACCTATATCAATTCTCATAGCCCTAATGAGGATATGCGCATTACAGAGGGGCAGTATGGCGATTGCATCGGCCCATTTCGAAATGTTCTCTACCTCTGTCACAGGAACGCCGATCCTGACGCCATCGGTTGCAGCTTTGCCCTGAGCCGGGCCTTCGGGGGTGAAATCGGCGCGGTAGACGATCTGAGCCGTACTGGCGTCTCCCTGGCCAATATCATTGGAGCTCACATACTGATTAACCCCCCGGTGGAGGACTACGATCTGGTGGTAGTAGTAGACACCTCGGTAAAGACGCAACTGGGCAACAGACTTCCTTCCAACTATGCTCTGGTAGACCACCACCTGGATGAAGGACTGCTGGACGGCGCACTATTCTACATACAAAAGCCCACCAAGTCCACTGCCGAGATCGTCTGGACCATTCTAAAAGAAAACGGCAAGAAGGTCGACGAAAGAGTTGCCCTGGGGCTCATGGCTGGCATGATCGCGGACACTGGTCGCTTCAAGCGCGCGACGCCAGGTACCTTCCTGGCGGCAGCCGAGATCTTGGATATTGGAGGCTTTGTCTATGAAGAAGCACAGGAGGCACTTTCTGTGCCCGCAGATCTATCGCAACGAATTGCCTTACTCAAAGCCGCCTCTCGGACCGAGGTAACACGCCAGAGTAACTGGCTGGTCGCCTGCACCGAAGTTAACTCCTTCGAGGGCTCCGCAGCCATGGCCCTGGTGGATTTGGGCGCAGATGTAGCCTTCGTGGCGGGACGGCATGGCAACCTGATTCGCATCAGCGCTCGCTGTAGCCGCGAGGCGACCCGAAGGGGCATCAACCTGGCAAAACTGCTGGGTGAGGTGGGAAGAGCCCATGGAGGCGATGGCGGAGGGCATAGGTCGGCTGCCGCCCTGGAGGCGATAGGCGAGCCCTCCGCTATCCTGGATTCATGCCAAAAAAAATTGCTGGAAATCCTGCCCTGATAGTCCGAATCGATCCGGATCAGGCCTTTCTTGCTCGAAGAGCCGCTTTCTTCAGAGCTTCAATGCCGGGCAGCGGCTCACCCGAGAGATAGGTGATGGACGCGCCGCCACCCATGCTGACATGAGTGAACTTGGACTCCAGGCCCAGCTGCTCAATGGCCGCCACGCTATGCCCTCCGCCGGCAATGGAATAGCCAGACTCGGTGGCAGCTTTCAATAGCTCGGATGTGCCCAATCGGAACTTCTCCTGCTCGAAGACACCTGTCGGCCCGTTGAGTACGGTAACCTTAGCCTCCTTCATATACTTGGAGTAGATGACAATGGTCTCCAGGCCAA
>JAQTXY010000336.1 GCA_028688535.1 Methanothrix sp.
CAGCCTGTTGCACTGGTGTTCTCGAAGCCAACTTGAACAGCAACGTGATCGGCGTTGCCCATATCGGCTGGATCTCCCGCGATCCCATGGCTGATGACCAGCTCAAGGGCCGCCATGCCGAGTATGGCAGATCTGTTGAAGACCTGACGGGCGTCTTCTCCATAGAGAAGTTCATCCAGCTTTGGGGTAATTCCACATGTGGAGCCATCAGCGTTGACTGGCTGCCATGCGTGTAATCGCAGCTAATTACCCATCTGTTTTTTTTCATTTCAATGACGATTATCTCCCCATATGCACACGTATTCCGATGTCACGCCCACCGATCCTTTGTGCAGGTCTTCCTCAAGAAGCCGAAGATCTTTTTCAAACCGAAAATCATCAATGAGCTGAAGGCACGAAAAAAGACCTCTCCCGGTATGGTGTGGCATCGGAAGTAGGCGACGTTTTTTATCTCACGAGTGATTAAATTTACATAACCCGCTTTATCCATAGCATCAAGAAGCGCGGCGACTGTTGGGTATCGTGCAGTGTCCGCCTCAGCGGATGATGGCCTGTACCGCGAGAGCGGCTCACTTCTTTCTATCGGTGTGATAAGCTCTGCCTGGCCGTCTCTTCCATATAAGATGTGCTTCCAATCTGAATAAAGGATACAAAGTTGCTAAAAATGTTTATATATCAACAATGATCATGGTGAATTCTGGTTTGAAAAAAAATCAGGAGGATAAATCGTGGTGAGTGTAGAAGAAATGAGCGTTGAGGAGCTCACATTAAGGGTTTCTGGCAATTTTCCGCATAATCCTGGCCCCATCACTCAATCCGCATATAAGACCTATAAACAGTCTGTCATCAGTGCTGACTTATTAGATTATTCTGGATTTAATTGCGTCTCAGGACCAACGATTAAGGTGAGCGGCAAGAATGTAATTATGACTGCCTCGTTTCAGGCTCAGTGGGATGCTGCCTATAGCGCAAGTGCCAGGATTTTGGTTACTCTCGGACCCTGATGAAGGGGATAGATCTAAAACTCTAGATTTCGCTCTTGGGGATGGCCTGTGGAACTTTGCCCCAGCTAAGCCTGAAAATGAACAATAGCGTTGGCTCACTTTTGCTCAGCAGGTTCGCGAGGCAACGAGCACATCTCTGCTCTCTTTTACGGAATATGGCACTTTCGGCTTTAGGCCTCAGCCTTCCTATTGCAGTGCTCGCCCCTCGATAGACTCATTTCTCTTTACGGGAACGTGGGCGTTCCCATCCCCGGCATGCCGGTGGAGCTGGGCGTGCTGGGGATGCTCATGCCGCTGCCGCTCATATCGCCACCGGATGACTGGATTGATTCTGGAACCTTGGACGTGGTCATATTATTGGAGCTGGTCAAATTATTGGCGTTTGCGATCTTTGGCATATCCTTTGTCAGGTCGGTGGGAATCTGTGCAGGCACATTCCTGGAAATCGTCTGCAGAGACATCTCTTGCTTTCCGCCATTCTTGCGGGATACTGCAAGGGAGGGCGAACCCGCTTGGCCGAAGCCTCCGGCAAAGTCCATAGAAACGTTATCATCGGGCCGCAGCATCAGATCGAGACTCTTGAATGTGGATGAGGCCCCGCTCGCCGGGTCCAGGGAGGTCATGAGAAGCTGCAGCGTGCCCGGCTTGAGATTGCCCAGAGTGCTCATGCAAAATGCTCCCAGAGCCGGGTCCATGGAGATATTGATCCTGCCGGATGGATCGATCATCAGGCCTTGAAGGGTGATTCTCTGATAATTGGTATCAATTGAGATGGTGGGAGACAGCTGGCTGCTGCCGCTCAGGCTGACATTATAGGAATCTCCTTGTGAGAAAAGATCCATGCTCTGATTCTGACCCTGTCCCAGATTGGGGACGGAAGAGACCAGGGCAAATCCGGGGGCAATGATGGTCGTATCCGCCTGATTCTTTTGGCTGCCATTGGAGGTGCTGTTGATATCTATGGCCAGATGCGAGTCATTTATCAGGGCCATGGGAAGCAAGATGACCGGCGGATGAGCGCAGCCTATACCCGTCAGTCCAAACTTAAGATTGCGAATCTCAGCTCCTGGTATCTCATTTACGAGCTGTCCTGATTCCAGGGTGCCTGCTCTCTGGCCATTTTCATCTGTGATCAGGGTGCGAGCCTTGCCGCTCTGCCATATCTGGATGCTCTTCGTGCCCTGCCCAGATTCTTGGCCGGCACTGCTGCCCGCTGTGCTCTTTTCCTCGCAGAAGTCGCATTCTTGAAGCCCCAGCCGCGATGAGAGGGAGACGATCTCCAGATTCCTGGTGCTGGCGTTGCCGGAATAGAGGCTATTTGGCTCATCCGGACTGGCTGATGCCAGGTAGCGCCAGGAATTGTTAATAGTATCCACCTCAATGAATCTGCTATCCTTGGGCCAGTTATTATCATATACCAGAATGCGGGCCGTGCCGTTGCCCAGATCCTCCACAGCATAAGGCGTGATAGCATGGCCGCCGCTACCATCGGGCAGGTAAATGCCCATGACCCACCACTCTCCCGCTCCCGATCCATTGCCGAAAGCCTCTGCCAGAGTATCCAGCACTGCTCGGGGAGACTCCAGAACCTTCTTGGATCCACCGGGCCTTGTGACCTGGGTGGTCCACCAGTAGCCAATCTCGCGCTGCAGCAAGACATCTTGCAGCGAGAGGTCAATAACGCTGCTGCCGCCGAAGCTGCCGGGACTCGTCTCATTGTAATACATAAGGCTGGATAGGACTGCAATGCCTTCACAGTGTCCGTTCTTCATGGCAGAGACGGCCTGGTTCATCCATCGCTCGGCAGGATAGGTGAGTGTGCATTTGCCGTCGGCAGTGCTGGCGCAAACCTTGTCTCCGAACATGCGCTGCAGCTCCGCCGCGGTGAGGTCAACGGTCACCGGATCATCGCCATAGTTTTGAAAGCTGAATCCGTCTATATTGGGACGAAAACCGCTATCGTTTATTGCCGCTCCCTCTAGAGAGAGCGTGCTGTTATTCTCTGCCCCTGCTCCGCAAAAAAATGTAGCATATAATGATAGTATAGCTATCACTGTTAGATATTGCTGCTTCATAGTCGTCCTGCCCAACCCCGGATTGGAGGTCGCCAATTGGTTTTTCCTTGAGACTTTTGCATTTGGGACATATACATCTTTTGCCGCAAAATGATCGCAAAATTTATATTTTGGCCCGGTGGATGAAGGGAAAAATTAAATAGACAATAAAATGTGGAGGGGTTTAAGAAAATGATGAAATGTTTAGCAATAGCATCAATGATTCTGTTTGTAGCAGTCTCCGTCTTTGGTTTTGCTTATGCAGAGGAGCAGGC